>JAYVRT010000329.1:0-2039 GCA_043776025.1 Archangiaceae bacterium
TCGTCCACGTGCCCCGCCATCCGAGCCTGCTGCAGCTGGGTCTGCAGCGCCAGGCCGTCGGGGTACTCGACGCGGCCGAGGCGGTAGACGGTGGTGCTCACCGCGACTGTCCGAGCAACGCCGTCGCGGTCACCACGCACCCACGGCAGATGAACGTCCCGGTCGGAGCTGCGATCAGCAGGCCCACCTCGGCGCCCGGCCGGCAACAGAACGAGCACCACGCCTCGACCGTGGGGTCCGCGACCACCGGCCCCCGCTCGGGCATCGACCGCGGAGGGTTGGGCCCCTCGAAGACCTGGGTCTCGAACGGCATCACCGGCGCCGGCACCTCGTCGTCGGCCGGCGCGTCTTCGGCGACGCCCTCGAGCCGGCGGATCTGCCGCAGCATCTTCAGCGCCTTCGCGCCCAGCTTGTGATCCCGGTAGTACTCCGCCGCCTTGCGCAACAGCGCGATCGCCTCGGCCTTGTTGCCTTTGACCTCGGCGGCCTGCGCCTCGACGATCCACTGACGGACATCCGAGCTCATCTTCTCGACCGCGCAGGTTAACCGCGTCAGTGCCCGCCGCCGAGGTTGCCACCGGCGCGGGCGAGCGCTGCCTGAAACTCTTTCTCCTGCTCTTTGAGGTGCCAGGGCAGCTCGAAGTACACGTCCTCGAAGAGCGTGGACTGGGGCGGGTTGGGGAACGCCTCGGCCTCTTTGATCGCCGCGTTCACCTCGCGCAGCAGCTCGGCGCGCAGCAGCTCATCTGAGGCCTCGGTGAGCCCCTTCGCCTTGATCAACTTCGCGCGCGTCCGCTCGATCGGGTCCTTCTTCTTCCAGGCATCGACCTCGGCCTGATCCCGGTAGCGCGTCGGATCGTCGGACGAGGAGTGGGCCCCCATGCGGTAGGTCTCGCACTCGACCAGGGTGGGGCCGCCCCCGCTGCGCGCCCTGGCGACGGCCTCGGCGCAGGCGGCATAGACAGCCTCGGGATCATTGCCGTCGACCTTCACCCCCGGCATTCCGTAAGCGACCGCCTTGATCGCGATCGACTCACTCGCGGTCTGGCGGTGGGTAGGGATGCTGATCGACCAGTGGTTGTTCTGGCAGACGAACACCACCGGCGCCTTGAAGACCGCGGCGAAGTTCATCGCGGAGTGGAAGTCGTTGCTGCTGGTGGCGCCGTCGCCCAGGTAGCCCATCGCCACCGTGTCGTGCTTCTGCAGCTTCGCCGCGAAGGCGACGCCGACCGCGTGGGGCAACTGCGAGCCGATGCACGAGCCCCAGCTGACCTGGTTCACCGAACGCCCCGCCTGGTGCGACGGCATCTGGCGGCCCTTGGTGACGTCGCCCGCATTGCCGAACACCTGGGCGATGTACGTGGTGAGAGGGAAGCCGCGCATCAGCATCACCCCACCCTCGCGCAGCGCCGGCACGACCCAGTCGCTGCCGCGCAACGCATAGGCGCTGGCGATCGTCGCCGCCTCCTGGCCCGAGCAGGTGCCGTAGAAGCCGATGCGCCCCTGCCGCTGGAGCGTCATCATCCGCTCATCGAGCACCCGGATCTTCAGCATCGCCCGGTAGACCTCGAGCAGCTGGGTGGTCGTCAGCGACGGCTTCGCCGAAGCCTGGACCGCGGCGTGAACACCGTTGGCGCCGTTCTTCTTCGGCGCCCGCTTCGACCTGGCCGCGACTTTTTCGGTGCGCGCCATGGCGTCAGGCCAGCTCGAGGAACAGCAGGTCAGGGTTCTGCAGATACTTGATCACCGCGTAGGCGAAGTTCGCCCCGACCGCGCCGTCGATCACCCGGTGATCGAAGGAGAACGAGATGTACATCATCGGCCGGACCACGATCTGATCGTGCTCGTCCACCACCGGGCGCTTGCGCAGCTTGTGGATCCCCATGATCGCCACTTCCGGGTGGTTGATGATCGGCGTCGCGAACAGGCCGCCGGTCTGGCCCAGCGAGGTGATGGTGAAGGTGCCGCCGGTCAATTCGTCCATCTTCAGCTTGCCGTCGCGGGCGGCGATGCCCAGCCGCGAGATCTCCGCCGCCAGC
>JAYVRT010000330.1:0-6561 GCA_043776025.1 Archangiaceae bacterium
CTCGGCACTCGGGGGCGCTTCAGGCCGCGTCGTTCTGTGCCAGCAGGAACTGCCCCAGGCTCTGGCCAGACGCGTTGTGGAGGATGATCGCGTCGGCGCCGAAATCGCGCGCGCGCTTGATCAGCAGCTGCACCCCCTTCGGCTGCGCCGACGCCTTGATGCCCTCGGGCGCCGCGACTGGGCACTTCTCGTAGACGATGGCGGTGGCGAACGTCGAAGAGCCGGGGGCCTCCATCGTCGCCACCGGGGTGTACGGGACCTCGGGCCAGCGGGTGAGGACGTCGATCGCCGCGCCGACCCACCGCGCCGGACGGGGAACGCCGACGCGCCGGCTGAGGACGTCGATCTTCGCCACCAGCTCGGCGATCGCTTCGCGGCTGAGGCTCTGGTTCTCTTCCGTGGGGCGCTGGGCGTCGACGATTGAGAGCTGGGTCATGGTGCAGGGGGCCTGTGCAAACCCGTGGCCAACCCCGCTCCCGCCGGGTTTCCCACGGATCTCCGGCGGATCTGCCCGAGGGTTGCGCATCGATCTGCACAGATTGAGCAGCTGTGCCGTGCCCGGCTGTTAGGCGGCTGGCGTTAGTCGTTCAGCGAACCGGCTGCGGTACACGCGGCCTCCAGACGCCGAGGGGGATCAGGGCCCGCCCGCGTCGGACAACGCCGGGACCCTTGCCAGCTCAATCGGAACCTCTTTGAACGCGAGCTCCACTGCGTTCGGCCCGAAGATCGAAATCCGGGCGATCAAGTGTCCGGAGCCGCGATCGGCGGTCCGCAGGGCCGTCGCGGGGTACCACTGCGCATAGACGTGGGTCCAGACGTAGGGGTCGCGGGGGGCAGTCTCGCTCGGTCCGCGGATCCAGGTCCCCCATTCGCCGTCCTGGCTCCGGAGTCGACCGGCGAAAGAAAAGGGAGCCGCGCCGATTCCGCGAAGCGACGCGGAGCTGACTTCGAGCCTGACTCCGGGCTGACCGGCCACGAACGTGTATTCGACCTTCACCTCGCCAAGCGCGGCGTCGACCGTACCGATCACGGCGGGTTTGGCCGGCGACACCGGCGGAGCGCTTGCCGGCCGCGCTGTCCTGAAACGATCGGGCAGTTGCTCCGTGTCGAGCCGACCACCCGCGTCGGCCTGGCCAAGCAGCGCCAACGTCACCGCAAACATCACAGAAGTCATGCCGCTCCATACGTCTGCGACCGAAGAACATTCAACGCCGCTGGCGAGCCCAGGGAGGAACGTCGGGCTGACGAAAAAGGGGGGCGGCCGAGGATGGCGTGAAAGGCGGAGCCGCGCGCCTCGTCGATCTACCGGTTGCGACACTCTGGCCGCGCCCGTAATACGTCGTGATGAAGATCCTCGTCCTCGGTGCATCGCAGGGAACCGGCGCCCTCTGCGTCAAGGCGGCCCTCGCGCAGGGCCACGCCGTCACCGCCTTCGCCCGCACGCCGTCGAAGCTCGACGTCACCAACGGCGCGGCGCTCGGACAGTACACCCGCGCCGCCGAGCCGGTGTCCGTGCCCTCGTCCATCTCGCGCGCCGACACCGCCGCGTTCCTGCTCGAGTCCTGCACGTCACCCGCTTTTGTCGGGAAGGCCGTCGGCCTCGGCGGTTAACCCCCCAGCCGCCGCTCAGAACAGCGCTGCGCCCACGAACGGCACCGTCTGGACGTTGGCGCTGGTGTCCTTCCCGCCGGTCACCGAGATCTGCCCGCGCCCGTCGACGCCCGCGGGCACGGTAATGGTGAAGTTGCCCCGGTTCGCCGAGACCCAGCTCCACACCGCCGAGGTGGCCGGGTTGGGCAGCACGATCTGCGGCACGACGTCGGTGGCCATCACCTCGCTGAACGTCACCTGGTAGACGACGATCGCCGCCGCGCCGCCGGTGACGTTGTTCGCGCTGCCCGACACCTGCGACCCGCTGAAGCCGGTGGGCGGCACGTTGTCCGCCAGCTCGAGGGTCAGGCTCGAGACCAGCGATCCCTCGATGCCGGCGCGATCGGTGGCGACGATCGCCAGGGTGATCTTGTTGCCGTAGCCCAGCGGGGTGTTGAACGCGTCGCCGGTGACCGCGTCGAAGAGGCTCAAGTTCAAGGTGGCGCCGGTGCTGAAGCCCGAGCCGATGCTCGCGACCAGCAGGTACGCCGAGGCGCTGGCGAGGTCCTTCCCGTAGAGGTGGTACCCGCCCGCGTTCGCCGGCATGTCCCAGGCGACGGCGATGTTGAGCAGCCCCGAGTCGTAGTCGGGCGTCGAGGGGACGACGACGCGGAAGCGCTGCACCATCCCGGGCGGAGCGGTGGTCGACGCGCTGCGGGCGGTGAAGACGATCGAGCTGTTGGTGGTCGCGCCGTTGTCCGCGCGCACCGAGTAGGTGACGAAGTACAGCTGGCCCTCGACGAGGTTGCCGCCGATCGGCTTGAGCGTCGCGGTGGTGTTGGCGGCGTTCCACGTCAGGCTGGTGCCGACCTGCACGCTGCCGGAGTTGCGGAACATCGTGACCGTCGACTGGTTGGTGCGGATCTTCCCGCTGAAGGTGAGGGTGACCGCCTCGTCGGGCAGCAGGTCGCCGTCGCCGATGTTGCTCGTCACCAGCTGCACCCCGAGCGCGAACAACGAGATGGTGTTGAAGGTGGTGAAGCCGGGGAAGAGCACGTAGCCGCGCGAGGTGTTGTTGTAGTCGGGGACCCCGTCGCCGTTCTCGTCGTAGGGCGCGACGCTGACCGTGACGAACTCTCCAAACGCCGAGCCGGGCAGGCCGGAGAACTTGAACTTGCCCTCGGCGTCGGCCTTGGTCGAGGCGACGAGGTCGAAGCCGCTGGGCCGCAGGTCGATGTAGAGCGTCGCGTCCTTGGCGATCCGCCCGGTGTTGGTCAGCACCGCGCCGGTGATGGCAGCGTCCGGCCGGCTGAGGTCCACGTCGTGGGTGAAGACCGCGTTCCCCGAGGGGAACATCGAGCCGGCTTCGCCGACCGTCGCGGCGAAGAAGCTCTTGAGGAAGCCCGGCCCGTCGACGTAGACGGTGTAGCTGCCCGTGGCGATCGGCCCGAGCCGGTAGTGCCCCGCGCTGTCGGTGGTCGTTGTCACCGCGGTGTCGGCGTAGGTCGTCACCGTCGCGCCCGTCACCGGTGACCCGTCGGAGGCATCGAGCACCCGGCCCTCGACGAAGCCGGTGGGCGACGAGTTCTGCTGCACGCTGCTGACCAGCCCTTCCTTTCCCGGCGTGCCGCAGCCGGTCGCCAGCACCCAAAACAACATCAGAAAACCTTTGCGCATCGCTCGTCCCCTTTTCTTCATGGTGCTGAGAATACGTAGACCGCGCCGCTCTCGGTCGCGGCGTTGTCACCCTGGGCTCCGCCGACGCCGCGGGCGCTGCTGTCTTCTCCGACCGCGGCGCAGATCAGCGTCGTCCCATCGCCGGAGAGCGCGACCGCGCCCCCGAAGGCGTCGTCGGGGTCGGTGTTCGAGGCCTTCACGTAAGCCAACTGTTTCCACGGCCCGGCGACGCGACGGAACAGGTAGACGGCGCCGGCCTGCGGGGCGTTGAGATCGAACTGGGCTCCGTCGACGCCGTTGGACTTGCTGTTCTCGGCCCACGCGCCCACCGCCAACGTCTTCCCGTCGTCGGCGAGCGCGACGCAGAAGCCGAAGTCGTCCCCGCCGTGGGTGTTGGAGGCCTTGAAGTACGTCGGCGCCGCCCACCCCGCCGCCCCGCGCTCGTAGACATAGGCGGCGCCGCTCTGGGACGCCGACCCGTCGGCGCCGTTGCCGTTGATGCCGGTCGCGCCGCTGTCTTCGCCGTAGGCGCCGACCGCGAGCGTCGTCCCGTCGCCGGAGAGCGCGAGGCTGATTCCGAAGACGTCGGCCGCCTGGGTGTTCGAGGCCTTGAGGTACGCGTCCTGCGCCCAGGCCACCCAAGCGCGTCGGAAGACGTAGACCGCTCCACTCTGCGGCGCCGAGTTGTCGGCCTGGTTGCCGTTGGAGCCGGTGGCCTTGCTGTCCTCGCCGAGCGCCGCGACCGCGAGCGTCCGCCCGTCGGAGGAGAGCCCGACGCTGTAGCCGAAGAGATCGCCGCTGCCAGTGTTGGAGGCTTTGACGTAGGCGTCGAAGACCCAGCCGCCGGCGCGCCGGTAGAGATAGACGGCGCCGCTGTCTTCCGCCGTGTTGTCGAGCTGGTTGCCGTTGAGCCCGCTGTCTTTGCTGTCTTCGCCCGGCGCGCCGACGGCGAGCGTGGCCCCATCGCCCGACAGCGCCACCGCGGCGCCAAAGTCGTCGCCGGTCTGGGTGTTGGTGGCCTTGAGGTACGCCTCCTGCGACCAGGCGCCGGCGAGCCGGCGAAAGATGTAGACCGCGCCGCTGTCGAGCGCGCTGTCGTCGGCCTCGTCGCCGCCCACGGCGATCGCCGCGCTGTCCTCGAGGTGGGCGCCGACCGCGAGCGTGCTGCCGTCGGCGGACAGCGCCAGCGACGAGCCGAACGAGTCGAACGCAGCGGCATTGGACGCCTTGAGGTACGCCTCCTGGGTCCACTGCCCGTTGACCCGGTGGAAGACGTAGACCGCGCCAGCGTGAGGCGCCGATAGATTTGTCTGATCTCCGTCGACGCCGGTGGCCCCGCTCGGCTCGACCACCGAGGCCACCGCGAGCGTGTTGCCGTCGGCGGAGACCGCGACGCGGCCCCCGAACGCCAAGGCGCCGGCGGAGTTCGAGGCCTTCAGGTACCCGGAGAGGTCGAGGCACTCCTTGCTCGCCAGCGGCCGGCTGACGCACTGGCCAAGGATGCAGACCCGGGTGGTGTTGGTGTGGCAGTTGCGAAGCCCGCACGAGGTGCCGTCGACGGCGTCGGTGAGCAGGCAGCCGACCGCCGGGTCGCAGGCGGCCACCCGGCAAGGGTTCGCCTCCGTGCCCGGGCACTGATGCGGCGCGTGCATGCAGCCGGTGCTCTCGATGCAGCCGTCGTCGGTGCAGGCGTTGTGATCGTCGCAGCTGACGAAGCTGCCAAGGCACTGGCCGCTGGCGCAGCTACCGCTGATCACGCACCGGGTGCCGCACGACAGTCCGTCGGGTTGATTTGCCGCGCGGCACTGCCCCTGAAAGGGGTCGAAGCTCGAGGTGGTGCAGGCGTTGGGCGCTTCGCACTGCAGCGGCGCGAGCCCGGCGCCGCTCAAGCCCACCGTCAGCCCGCCCAGATCGAGCGTCGCCTCGTACCGGCCTTCGGCGATCGGCGAGAAGCCGAGCTCGAGCGGCACCGACGCGCCCCCGGGGACCTCGAGCGACGCCGGCCCTTCGAACGGAGGCGTCAGCCCGAGCGTCAGCGTCACCGAACGCGAACCGCCGTTGGTCACCTTCAGCCCGGCGTGGGCGCGCGCGCCGGCAAAGACGTCGCCGAAGTCGAGGGCCGCAGGCAGCACCTGCAGCTGACCCTTCGGGACCTCTAAGACGCCCGGAGCGCGGCAGCCGATCGCGAGCAGCAATGCCAGGCCGGCCAGAAGCGTCCTCACCCTTCGTCCCTTCCGGCCCTGCGGCCGCCGACTATACGCGCAAGCCGGACCGCCCCGTCCAGCGCCCACGGGTTATGGTCTTCGCCGTGGAGAGCCGCGCGTGGCGCTGAAATTCGAGGAGGCCTACAAGAAGGTCGCGACCTTCGCCGGGAGCCCCTGCGAGGTGGACGTCGCCGACGAGGAGCTTTGGGGCCTGCAGGGCGGCATCCTCCAGGCGGTGGTCTTCCACTGGCCGAGCGTCTCCCAGGGCGAGCGCCACCGCTTCTTCAAGAAGCTCTTCGGCGACAAGATCGCGCCCCACCTACGGCTGATTGACGGCGAGCCCGAGCTGGTCAACGACGACATCCTTCCCTTCGCGGTGGTCGGTCGCCCCGGCCTGCACGAGGACGGCACCACCCTCGAGCAGGTGCTCGAGGTGAAGCTCGAAGGGGTGCTGTTCTTCGACCTCCAGCGGGGAAACCCGAAGACCTGCCCGGTGCTGTTCTACGACTTCAGGCGGTTTGGGAAGGTCGCGACCGACGCCGACACCTTGAAGCTGCGGCTGTCGTCGGCGGGGGGCACGGTCTCGATGGCAGTGCTCCAGATTCCCCTTCGGACCTTCGTCCAGAACAAGGACGGGGTCAGCCGCTACTGGGAGATCGAGGTCCGGGGCCGGGTGGTGCGGATGCAGCGTGGGCTGGTCGCGCCCAGCGGAGGCAAGGACTGGACGACCAACGAGCCCAAGCAGGGGGACTTCATCTCCTCGGCAGAGGCGAAGGCCCGCGCGGAGGCGCTGATTCTCAAGTACCAGCGCGACGGGTACGTCGAGCGCGCCGGCTTCGACCAAGACCAGGGGTAACCCCGCGGTTTTTCAAGTTTCAATACGCGTCACAGCGGCTGCGCTATAGCCAGCCGCTTCCGTCATGAGCACCCCGGCCACCGAGCCCCCCGCCGCAGCGCCGCCTGGTCCCGCCTCCGCGGTTCCGGCGCCGCCGGCCGCTCCGACCGGAGCCCACAGCCTGGCGAGCAAGGGGAAGCTGGGGCCGCTGATGATCGGCGCCCTGGGGATCGTCTACGGCGACATCGGCACCAG
>JAYVRT010000331.1:0-25269 GCA_043776025.1 Archangiaceae bacterium
CTCGTGCTGGTAGCAGCCGAGCTCCGACATGTGCTTCGAGGTGAAGCGCGCGCCGAGGTTGGCTTCCTTCACCCAGACCAGCGGCGTCTTCGGCAGGCCCGCGCCCTGCTCGGCGGTGTAGTCGCCGCACTCGTTGTTGTTCGGCGTCGTCGCCGAGTGGCGCGCCTGGTTGAGCAGCACGTGGAGCATCCGTTCCTGGTCCGAGGGGTAGCCGCCCTGCGGCTCGCCGAGCTCGGCGGTGGAGTGCGCGACCGACTGCGGCGCCCCCGGGTACTGCGCGGCGCGATCCTGCCCACGCTCGGTGCAGCCGCCGAGCGTGAGGATGAGCAGCGCGAGCCCCGACACGGCAGCGCCACGCAGCCCGAGCGACGGGGAGGGACGGCTCTTCCGCGCGCCCCACACCGCGACCAGCGCGAGCAGCACCGCCCACGGCGTCGCGCCTTCGGAGCCCGAGGTGCAGCCGCAGCCCTTGCCTCCGCCGCCGCCTCCTCCTCCGCCCGCGCCGCCCCCGGTGACCTTGAACGTCGCCGTCGCCGTCTTCGCGCCGCAGACCGCGGTGACGGTGAAGTCGCCGCTGGCGGTCCCGGCGGTGAAGGCGCCGGTCGCTGCGTCGATGGTGCCGCCGCCGTTGACGCTCCAGGCGCAGGTGGCCGGAGTCACCGTCGTGCCGGCGAGGTCTTTGCCCGAGGCGACGAAGGTCACCGACTTGCCGGGCGCAACCTGGGTGGGGCTGACGGTGAGGCTCAGCGGCCCGCTCTGGACGTCGACAGTGAGGAAGCCGGTGGTGGTGAGCGAGTCCTCATCGGTGATTTCCACCTTCAAGTTGTACTGGCCCAAGCCGAAGAACTTCGCCGTCGCGTTCTTCGCCGCGTTGGTCCCGTTGGGGCTGAAGGTGACCGCCGCGGGCGGGTTCACCGCGCTCCACTTGTAGGTGAGCTTCGCCTCGCCCTTGTCGTCACTGCCGAGCACGCTCAAGCTGGTGCCGTCGTCGAAGGTCGGGTTCGGGGTCGCCGTCGGCGCCATCGCGATGCGGGGCACGGGCCCGACGATGACGTGGACGTTGGCCTTGCCGGTCTTGCCGTTGACGGTCGCGCTCACCACCGGGTTGCCTTCGGCGGTGGCGGTGAACTTGCCGGTGGGGGTGATGCTGCCGCCGACGTCGACGCTCCACGCCGCTTCGCCGCCGAAGTCGACCATGCCGCCGAACTGGTCGGTCACGCTGGCGACGAACTGCTTGTCGCTGTCGACCTCCATCACCACCGGCGCCGCGACCGTGCCCGCGGGCGTCAGCGCCACCAGCGTCGAGGTCTGCAGCACCAGCAGCGTCACCTGCCCGCTGACCTTCAGGCCGCCGCCGTCGATGATGTCGACGCGGAAGCTGTAGGCGCCGGGCTTGGTGAAGGTGACGGTCACCGTCTTCGAGCCGTTGGTGCCGTTGGTGGAGAACGTCGCCGGCGCGACGCCGAAGGTCTGGGTCCACTGGTAGGTGAGGTTCTGCTCGCCTTCGATCGGATCATCCCCGAGCACGGTGAGCTGGGTGGTGGTGCCGGTGACCGGGCTGGGCGTGGCGTGGGGCGGGAAGGCAATCGTCGGCGGCGCGTTGGCGTTGAGCACCGAGAAGTCGTTGCCGGTGAGCGAATTGGCTCCGGCGATGGTCACCATCCGGGTGTTGGGCGAGAACTGGTAGCCCGCCTTCGCCGGCGTCACCGTCACCGTGCCGTCGGGGACGTTGGAGATGGCGTAGAAGCCCAGCGAGTCGGTGTTGGCGCTGCGGGTCCCGTCGGTGACGACGCAGTTGAGCAGCGGCGCGCCCGCCTCGTCGATGTACCCGCGGATGACGTAGCCGGCGCCAGCGACGGCGTTGAAGTTGCGCAGCGTCACCGCGGCGTTGGTCACCGCGACCGGGTTGGTGAAGGCCGGAGCAATCAGCTGCCCGGGGGCGGTGGCGTAGAGGTTCCAGTTGCCCGGGGGGACCTTGGGCAGGGTGTAGACCCACTTTCCGCCGGAGAGCGTCGTCGTCGCGGCGCGGATGCCGTCGGTGACGGTGTGCGGCCCGGCGAGCCCGAGCACCTCTCCGGACACAGGGAAGACGTTCTCGACGAAGTTGCGTCCCGTCTGGTTGGCGCCGTTGATTTGAATCGGGTTGGTGAAGCCCTGGGCGATGAACTTCTCGCCGAGCGGTCCGAGGGCGTTGAGCAGGTAGCCGCCGTTGGGGACGCCGGTCAGCGTGTAGTCGCCCGCGGCGTTGGTGAGCGTCGAGTACTGGCCCGCGGTCACGGTCGCGCCGGCCACCGGTTGGCCGACGGAGCTGATGTGGCCGGAGATGGAATACAGCGCCCGCAGGCCGATGAAGTCGATGCCGGTCAGGTTCGCCGCGGCGACGGTCACCGGGTTGGCGAAGGTGGTGTTCAGCGTCCACCCCGACTTGCTCGCGGTGATGTTGAAGTTGCCGGCGGTGAAGCCGACGAGGGTGTAGTTGCCCGACGAGTCGGTGAGCGCGCTCTTGCTGCCGGAGAGCACCCGCACCCCCTCGACGCCGACGCCCGCTTCCTTCACCGCGCCGCTGACGCGCAACGTCGACGGGTTGCCGACGCGGACGATGACGAACGCGGTGCCGGTGCCGCCCTTCATGTCGCTGGCGGTGACACGGGCGACGACTTCCTTCGTCCCGGTGAAGGTGCGCACCTGGGTCGCGGAGTTGGTGGAGACCGAGGAGTCCCCGAAGTCCCAGTAGTACGCCAGGGCGTCGCCGTCGGAGTCCGACGCGGTGGCGGTGAAGGTGACGGCGGTGCCGGAGGTCACCTGGGTGCCGCTGGCCATCACGCCCACCGTCGGGCTGTGGTTGCCGGGGAACAGGCCGCGGTTGATGGTGACGTCGATGCTCGGGGGGTTGGTCGCGGCGAGCCCGGTGGGGGTGATGTGGATGCCGGCGGTGAAGTCGCTGAAGGTCTTTCCGATGACCAGCGGCGCGTCCTGCGCGTCCGGGGTCCACGGCTGCATGTCGAGCAGGTCCGACGAGTCGGATTGCGGGTAGCCCCAGTTGATCTCCACCCCGTTGGCGTTGGCGCCCCCGGCGGCGGGACGAAAGTGCACCCAGTAGTCGCGCGCGCCGCTGATCGGCACCTTCGCCGCGTGGCTCCCGCCGGCAATCGGCTGCTCCAGGTCGTAGAGCCGCGAGGTGTTGGAGGTGGTGACGACGTCGACCTCGGTGGGGCCGAACCAGTCGAGGTCGTACTTGTACCAGGCGTTGTGCTGCCCCTGACCGCCGCCCATGATCTCGAACGGGTTGCCGTACTCGAGGCTGCTGCCGGCGCCGATGATGCTCTCCCCGCCCGCCTGCCAGAAGTTCGCGTGGTACAGGCCGTAGTTGTGGCCGATTTCATGGGCGACGACGTCCCACGCCGGCGCGCCGTTGATCCACACGCCCTTCTGCCCGACGTAGCCCAGGCCCGCCCAGCCCCAGGCGCTGACGCTGGAGAAGATGACCACGTCGAGGTCCCAGCTGCCGGGGTTGGCGGCGTAGGCGGCGGCGCGCGCGTCGGCGAGCAGACCCGAGGTGTTGTTGGCGTTGCCGTAGGCCGCCTTGCTCTGCGGCATCCGCAGCACGTTGGTGACGGTGCCGACGATGCTCGTCTTGTTGTAGCTGCTGGCCTTGTAATAGGTGTTCAGCTGGGTGAGCGCGGTGGTGGCGTCGGCGACCGACACCGGCGCGCCCGGGGCGTCGTTGAAGTCGACGCGGATGTAGAGCAACTTCTTCTGCCCCGTGGTCCACGGTGAGGCCTGGGGATTCTTGTTGTCCCGGCCGTGGCGCGGCGCGGTGACGTCCGAGATCGCCGCGTACCCGTCGAGCGCCAGCCCGCGCAGCCGCATCGAGACCGTCTTCACGCCGACCAGCTCTCCCCACGGCGTGACGGAGAAGCGGCGGCTGCCGAGGGTGGCGTAGGTCAGCGTCCCGGGGCGGTGGTCCCTGCCCAGCACCCCGAGCACCTCCCAGGTGCCCGGCGCGTCGAGGCTCTCTTCGACGAACTCGGCGAGCTCCGCCGGCACCGCCGCCCTCGACAGTTGGTGGCGCAGCGCCTGCTCCGGCTGGGTGCGGACCCACTTCGACATCACCGCGCGGCGCGCCTTCGCCAGCCGCACGCCCTCGGTGAGCAGGCTGCTGCGGTCATAGTCGGTGCCCGCCTTCTGCCAGCGCGACAGCCAGCCATCGAAGTCGGACAGCGGTTCCGAAGCGGAGGACGGCGCGGCGCAACACAGCGCGAGCACTGCGAGGAGAGTTCGGGTCATGTGCGGCGTCCTTCGACGTGAGCGGCCCAGATAACGAAGCCGCGGGACCCTACATGAAGGGCCGGGCACAAGGCAGGCCGATGCGCGCCTTCAAGCGGCGCTGCTGCTACCTGTTGGGCACCAGCGACAGCGGCGGCTGGGTATCTGCGTCATCGTCGGACCGGACCAACGCCCGCGGCGGGCTCCCGCCGGGGAGCCGGACGGTGAAGGTGGTGCCGCCGGTCGGCCGGGACTGCACCGTGACCTCCCCATGGTGGGCGTCGACGATGCGCTTGACCACCGCGAGGCCCAGGCCCGTGCCCGTGGCCTTGGTGGTGAAGAAGGGCTCGAAGATGCGCTCCGCGGTTTCCGCGGCGATGCCCACGCCCTCGTCGCGCACCTCGACCCGGGCCCACAGCTGCCCCTCGCGCTCCTCGGGCAGTGCGCGGACCGTCACCGTGCCCGCCTGGGTCGGCATCGCCTGGAGCGCGTTCACCACCAGGTTGATGAACACCTGGCGCACCAGGTGGGCGTCGAGCTGAAACTGCGGCAGCTCGGCGGGGAACTGGATCACCACCCGCGACGACGAGCCGGGCATCGCCGCCACCGCGGCGTCGACGGCGCCGGCGATGATTGGCTCGAGCGCGATCGGCTTGGTCAGCGCCTCGTAGGGGCGGGCGAAGTCGAGCAGGTCGCCGACGATCCGGTTCAGCCGGTCGGCCTCCTCGGAGATGATCTGCAGCAGCAGCTCGGCGTCGGGGTTGGCGTCGGCGAGGCGCTTCAAGCTGGTGAGGGAGTTGAAGATGACCCCGAGGGGATTTCGGACCTCGTGGGCCATCACCGCCGCCAGCTCGCCGAGCGCCGCCAGCCTTTCGTGCTTCACCAGCGCCGCCTGCGTTTGCGCCAGCTCGTCGTAGCTCTTCTTCAAATCGTCGAAGAGCCGCAGGTGCTCGAGGATGACCGCGATGTGCACCGCGCAGCTCTCAGCGAGCTTCAAGTCGGCGGGAGAGAACGGCGGGTCTGCCTTGCGCGCCAAGCTCAGCGTCCCCACCAGCCGCTCGCCCACCCGCAGCGGCGAGGCAAGCAGGTGGTGCAGCCCCCCGAGCCGAGCGGCGTTCTGCATCGTCTCCGAAGGGAAGCTCTCCATCGAGCACACCACCTGCGCCCGGGTGACGCACGCCTGCCCAACGGTGGTGGTCTCGTCGATCGGCAGGTACTCTTGCGTCGGCGGGCCCACGAGCGAGTCCTTGCGCATCGTCCAACCGGCCAGGTGCAGCTGGGTCCGCTCGACGAAGTGAATCGCCGCGGCGTCCACCGGGAAGGCATCGAGCATCTGGTTGAGCAGCCGGGAGATGAGCGGCTCCGCCTGGCCCACCGCGGCGCCAGCGCTGGTCATCTCGTACATCAGCTTCAGCTGCCGCAGGTGCCGGGCGGACTCGGCGTTGAGGCGGGCGCGATCGAGCAGCGCCGAGACCTGGACGCCGAGGATCTCCGAGGTCCGCAGCTCGGAGCCAGAGAAGGGGCGGTCCTCTTTGCGCGCCACGGTGAGCAGGCCCGTGAGGTGCTCGTCCACCGACAGCAGCACCGTGGCGAGGTGGCGGTAGCCGAGCTTCGCGACGTCCTCGAGCTCGGTGGTGGGCCGCGACGCCGAGACCTTCGGCAGGTCGGCGCCGACCCGGGTGAAGCGCCGCCAGCCCAGGAACAGCTGCTCCGACAGGCCGTAGGGCTCACCGACGAGGGAGAACTGATCGGTCTCCGGCTCGAACCGGTGGAGCGACGCCGCGTCGGCGTGGGTGGCGCGGGCGATCGTCTCCAGCAACCGTTGGCTGCTGAAGTCCGGCGCGGCGGCGGTGGCGATCGCATGCACCTGCTCCAGCTCGCGGTTGCGCCGCTCGAGGCCCTCAATCGTGTCCGCGCCCTCGAGCGCCGAGTGCACCTGCTCGCCGAACAGCGAGAGCGCCGCGACGTCGCCCTCGACCACGCCGTGCCCCGCCAGCGCCAGCCCGCCCCACCGCTGGCCGTTGACCATCAGGGGTGTCACCACGAAGCTGCTCAGGCCAGCCTCCACCGCGAGGTCGATCATCGGCAGGACGAAAGGGTCGGTCGGGTGGGTGGCCACCCATGCCTTGAGGTCGGCGACGAAGACCGGCAGGCCCCCTGCGAGCGCGGCGTCCATCCCCGGGATGAGCGGGCCGAAGGGGAGGTCGAGGTCGCTGCCCAGCTCGGCGAGCGCCGAGAAGTTGGTGTAGCGGACGCGAACCCGGGTCGGGCTGAGGATCTCGGCCACGATCATCTTCAGGCCGATCGCCTTGACCCCTTCCCCGGCGGTGCTGAGGACGGCGTCCACGGTGCGCGCGCCGGCCACCTTGATCGCCACCGCGACCAGACGCTTGAGCAGCTCGTCTCCGTGTAAAGCCAGGCCGTCCACGCGCCCTCAGTATCCACTTCGCCGGGCTGCTTTTCTCGGGCTTTGAGAACATTCGCCCTCAAATGGGCCGTTGAGAAACGCCACCTGTGCACTGCAGATAACACCTGCATGTCGCGACTGCTCTGCGCGTTGATCCTCGTCTCGGTGCCGCTCCCCGCTCTCGCCGCGCCCTGCACCGAGCTGCCGGTGCTCTTCATCGTCCAGGACAAGTCGGGCTCGATGGCGGGGGTGCCGGACCCGGTCAACGCCCCGTCGGCGCCCTCGAAGTGGTCCTCGTCGAAGGCGGTGGTGCCTTCGCTGGCGGCGCAGTTCTCCAACCGCTTCCGCTTCGGGGTGATGATGTTCCCCGACACCTCGAGCACCTTCAACTGCTCCACCGGCACCACCCTCGCCCCGGTGCCGGCGAGCGCCACCGACGTCTCCAACGCCTACAACTGGGCGGCGGCGGGCGGCGGAACTCCGACGGCGACGAGCCTCACCCAGGCGAAGAGCTACCTGCTGGGCCTGGGCCTCGCGACGCCGGCGTACGTGCTGCTGATCACCGACGGGCTGCCCAACTGCAACAGCGCCAACAACCCGGCCACTTGCCAGACGACGACCGCTGGCTGCCTCAACACCAGCACCTGCACCGGCAGCAGCTGCTGCGGGTTGGGCGCGAAGGACTGCCTCGACAACAACGCCACGGTCTCGGCGGCGGCGGCGCTCAACGCCGCGGGGATCAAGGTCTACGTCGTCGGCTTCGGCGCCTCGGTCTCCTCCGCCAACGACAAGACGGTGCTCGATGCGATCGCCGCCGCGGGCGGCACCGGCACCTCCTACGTCGCCACCAACCAGAGCGCGCTCTCGAGCACGCTCAACACCATCGCCCTCAACACCGCCACCTGCTGCCTCAACGCCTGCACCCAGGGCGCCGCCGTCTGCAACGCCCAGGGCCAGCGCCAGAGCTGCGCGCTCGACGCCGCCACCGGCTGCACCACCTGGACGACGAGCAGCTGCCCCGCGATGTCCGCCTGCGCCGGCGGCGTGTGCCAGAGCTGCACCAACGCCTGCACCAACGGCGCGATGCGCTGCTCCGGCGGCGCGGCGCAGAGTTGCCAGGTGCAGGCCAACGGCTGCACCGCATGGACGACGACCCAGAGCTGCGGCTACGGCCAGCTGTGCAGCGGGGTGCAGTGCGTCAGCTGCCAGCAGTGCGCGATCGGCGCCGCCCAGTGCACCGCCACCGGGGTCCAGACCTGCGACTGGGACGTGCTCTCCGGCTGCACCACCTGGAAGGCGAGCGTCTGCACCACCGGCACCCGCTGCGTCTCCGGCTCCTGCGCCACGTGCAACTCCACCTGCACCGCGGGGGCCAAGCGCTGCGCCGGGAACAACGTCGAGAGCTGCGTCGCCGACGCCCAGGGCTGCACCACCTGGCAGCCCGGCCAGACCTGCGGCAACTTCTGCAGCGGCGGCGCCTGCGGCGTCTGCGGCACCACCTGCACCGTGGGAGCGGCCCGCTGCAACGGCAACGGCGTCGAGACCTGCGCCAAGGACGCGAACAACTGCACCGTCTGGAACCCGGGCAGCACCTGCGCCACGGGCACCAGCTGCAACGGCGGCGCCTGCACCGCCTGCGCGGTCAGCTGCAGCGTGGGCGCGAAGCGGTGCGCGGCGGCAGGAGGCCTCGAGAGCTGCACCGCGACGGCCACCGGCTGCCCAGTGTGGGCGCCGTCTGGCTCCTGCGCCGCGAACGAGACCTGCCAGGGCGGTGCGTGCATTCCCCCCTGCCAGAACGACTGCACCGAGGGCGCGGCGAAGTGTGAGACCAACGCGCCGAGCAAGTGCGAGAAGGCGCCCACCGGCTGCACCGTCTGGAAGGCCCAGCCCAGCTGCGGCACGGCGGCGGCGTGCGTCACCGGAACCTGCCGCGCCACCTGCGTGCAGAGCGAGCTGGAGATGTGCCCCACGGGCGAAGAGTGCACCGGGCTGCCCGCGGGGATTCAGGTCTGCTTGCCGAAGACCGGCAGCACCCCGACGCCCGACGCTGGGACTCCCCCGGCCGCGGCCGATGCCGGCACCAAGAGCCCGGACAAGCCGAAGCGGGTGCCGGCCGACGACCCCGCGGTCGACCCCAACGCCGAGACCTCGGCGGGTTCCGGCTGCGGCTGCACCACCGGTGGCGCGCTCGCTCCCTGGGCGCTGTTGGGGTTGGCGGCGCTGACCCGGCGGCGGCGGGCTACTTCGAAGGGCAGTCTCTGATGCAGGCCTCGAAGCGCTCCTGACAGGTCCACCAGCCCAGGCCCTTGCGGGTGCACAGGTCCTGCTCGTCCTCGCAGCTGAGCCGGCACTCCTTGGTCGGGACGTGGCGGCACGACGAGAGCAGCATCAGGGCGGCGATCATCCGCAGGGCGCGCATTGGGTGCTGATGCCACTGGCCCCGGGGACCAGTCAACTGAAGGACTTGATTCGAATTGGCCTGGTTAGAAAGCGGCTTCGACGCCGAGCGTGAGCGCAGTGTCGGTGGGCTGCTTCTTCCCCGCGGGATTGCTGTCGTGGGTGAGGAGGAACGACAGGTTGACGCTGAAGGTCTCGGTGAGGCGTGCGTTGAGCTTGGTGGTGCTGTTGAAGAGGAAGCGCGAGTCGCCAATGACGTTGGGCAGGACTTCCGCCTCTTCGGAGAAGCGGATGTCCTTGCTCATCGCGTAACGGAAGGCGAGCCCGATGCGGGGCGCGGCCATCAGTACCGAGGGCAGCCCGGTGTTCTTCGGGAAGTTGGCGTCGCCGTAGTACTGGAAGCGGGTCTCCTCCGCGACGCGGAAGGCGATGTCGCCGCGGAGGTAGACCTTCTCGAGGTCACCTTCTTTCTTCTCGAAGAAGGTGATGCCGCAGCCGAACTCGCCGTAGCCGCGCAGCTCGACGCTCTTCACGTGGTCGTTCTCGACGCCGGCCAGCAGGTAGAGCGAGGCGAAGCTGGCGATCTTCCGGTCCACCCGGCCGGCCAGCATCGCGCGGTAGGCGGTCACCTGGTCTCCGTCGCCGACGACGTTGCTGCGGGTCTGGCCGTAGGCGCCGCCGGCGCGGAACCCAATCGCCCACTTGCCCAGCTTGCGGTCAGCCTGGGCGGTGACGGTGCCGGTAATCGACTCGGAGTTTCCGGTCAGCGAGATGAGTCCGATGCCCAGCAGCCCCTTCCAGACCTCGGGGGCGGGCGCGGCATCAGCGGCGGGCGCGGCGGCGGGCGCGACTCCGGCAGCAGCGGCCTGGAGCTCGGCGAGCTTCTGCAGTGCGGCGGCGGCCTTCTCCGCGGCGACCGCGGCGCGCTCCGCGGACTCGGCGGCCTTCTCGGCGGCGGCGGCGGCCCGCTCGTTCGACGACGGATCCGCCTGGGTGAGCAGGCTGGTGAGGGCGAGGGCGAGCAGGGTCATGGCGATTGTCCGGAACCTGGAGGTTTGGCTGGGGTGTCACTACATTGCGGCTGACGCGGAACCGGGAGCCCCCTAGTGAAAATCGCCTTGGCAGTCATCATGTTATTGGCCGCGGCCGGAGCCATCGGAATGGGGATCATCTCCGCTCCTGCTGCCGCCGCGCCCGCCCGGATTCCCGCGGTGGTGATGCGCGCCCTGCCCGGTCAGCCGCAGGCGCCGATCGCGGTCGCGGCGGTCGCGAAGGCCGTCGTCCCCGCGGCGAAAGCGCACGACGAGCTCGAGGGGTTGGGGGCCAGGCCCGCCCAAGCGAAGCCCGCCGAAGCGAAGCCCGCCGAAGCGAAGCCCGCCGAAGCGAAGCCTGCCGAAGCGAAGCCTGCCGAGCCGGCCGACGAGGCAGCGAAGCCGGCCGAGGCGAAGCCCGCCGCCGTGGCCAACAAGCCGGCGCCCCCGGTGAACAAGCCTCCGCCGACCGCGGTGGCGCCTGCACCGGCGGCCGGCGGAGCTGCTCCTGCCGCGGCGGGAGGAACCGAGGGCTCGCTCAACCTGCGCGCTTCCGACACCGCCGACGTCTACATCGACGGGCGAAAGGTCGGCGGCTCTCCGGTGCTCGGCCACCGGGTGAAGGCCGGCAAGCACAAGGTGCGCTTCGACTGTTACGACCCGTCGGGCGAAGCGAAGCAGGGCATCGTCCAGACGGTGGACGTCGGGGTCGATGGCGAGCGCGACGTCGAGTACGAGTGTCCCGCCCCCTGAAGCGCCTGCAGCGCCGAGTTTTCTGACCGGTCAAGTGCCCCGAGCACGCCGACGCGCGGGACGTTACTGTGCGCGCCCATGACCAAGCCCACCCTGACCTACTTCGACATTTCGACGAGCCGCGGCGAAGAGTGCCGGCTCGCCCTCTTCATCGCCGGCGTGCCCTTCACTGACGAGCGGCTCTCCGGGCCGCAGTGGGCTGAACGCAAGAGCTGGGCGCCGTTCGGCGCGCTGCCGGTCTTCACCAGCGAAGGCCACCCGCCGCTGGCGCAGTCGAACGCCATCCTCCGGATGATTGGCAGCCAGCACGGCCTGCTCCCCGCCGACGCCTGGGAATCGGCGCGGCACGAGGCGGTGATGTGCGCGGTCGAGGAGCTGCGCGGGACGCTGCGCCCCAGCGGCCGAATCAAGGATGCCGCGGAGAAGAAGCTGGCCCGTGAGGCGCTCGCCGCCGGCCCGGTGCCCGAGTGGAGCGCGCACATCGAGAAGCAGATCAAAGGCCCGTTCCTCGGGGGAGCCGCGCCCAGCGTCGCCGACGTCAAGCTGTTCGTGGTGCTCACTCCCCTGCTCGAGGGGAAGCTCGATCACCTGCCCGCCGAGACGCTCAAGCCGTTCCCGAAGCTGCTCGGGTTGGTCGATGCGGTGAAGAAGCACCCAAAGGTCGTCGCCTGGTACGCCCGCTGACGGGCTACTCGCCGAGGTACGCCTTGCGAATCTCTTCCGACGCGAGCAGCTCCTTCCCGGTGCCGGTCATCGCCATCTGTCCGGTCTCGAGCACGTAGGCCCAGTGACACAGGCCGAGCGCGAGGTGCGCGTTCTGCTCGACGAGGAGAATCGACACCCCGGTCGAGTTCACCTCGCGAAGAATCCGGAAGATGGTCTGGGTCACCTGCGGCGCGAGGCCCAACGACGGCTCGTCGAGCAGCAGCAGCGTCGGGCGGGACATCAGCGCCCGGGAGATCGCCAGCATCTGCTGCTCTCCGCCGGACAACGTGCCCGCGCTCTGGCTGCGCCGTTCCTTGAGCACCGGGAAGAAGCCGAACATCTTCTTTGCGTCGGCGGCGATGCCGGCCTTGTCGTTGCGCAGGTACGCGCCCAGCTCGAGGTTCTCCTCGACGGTGAGGTTGGGAAAGATGCCGCGCCCCTCGGGAGCATGGGCCATTCCCCTCGGCACCAGGGTGTGCGCCTTGTGGCCGGTGACGTCGACGCCCGCGAGCGTGATGCTCCCCGCGGTGGGCTTGAGCATTCCGCTGATCGCCCGCAGGGTGCTCGTCTTCCCCGCGCCGTTGGCGCCGATCAACGCCACCACTTCGCCCTTGCCCACCGACAGCTCGACGCCCTTGAGCGCGGTGATCGCCCCGTACGAGACCTTGAGGCCGGCGACGTCGAGCAGGCTCTCGCGCGAAGGGCGGGGCTCGCTCACGCCGCGTCTCCCACCGGCGCTTCGCCGAGGTAGGCCTCGATCACCTTCGGGTCGGCGCGGACCTGCGCCGGGGTGCCGGTGGCGATCGTCTCCCCGTGGTCGAGCACGGTGATCTGCTCGCAGATGCCCATCACCAGCTTCATGTCGTGCTCGATCAACAGAATGCCGAGCTGGAACCGGTCCTTGAGCTCGCGGATCAACACCATCAGGTCCTGCTTTTCCTTGGTGTTCATCCCCGCCGCCGGCTCGTCGAGCAGCAGCACCTTCGGCTGGGTCCCCAGCGCGCGGGCGATCTCCAGCCGGCGCTGCTCTCCGTAGGGGAGGTTCCGCGCCAGCTCGTCGCGGCGATTGCCCAGGCCCATCACCTGAAGCAGCTCGTCGGCGCGGGCAGTGACGTCGGCCTCTTCGCGGACGAAGCCGGGGGTGCGGAAGAACGCGCGCCACCAGTCGAGGTAGTTGTTGAGCGTGTCCAGCCGCTGTCCGGCGAGCCGGCGGACCCCGCCCTGGAGCTTGAGTGCTTCGATGCGCGCCTGGGAGAAGATCGGGCTGGTGTGGGCGAGGATCCCCACCCGCACGTTGTCGAGCGCGCTGAGCTCCTTGAACAGCCGGATGTTCTGGAAGGTGCGGGCGAGGCCGAGGCGGTTGATCTCGTAGGGCCGCATCCCGTTGACCCGCGCGCCGCAGACGGTGACGTCGCCTTCGGTCGGCGGGTAGACGCCGGTGAGCGCGTTGAAGGCGGTGGTCTTCCCCGCGCCGTTGGGGCCGATCAACCCCTTCAGGTCCCCGACGCCGACCTCGAGCGAGAACTCGCTGAGCGCCTTGAGTCCCCCGAAGCGCATCGAGATCTTCTTCACCGCCAGCAGCGGAGCGGTCACGCGCGGGCCTTCCTGCGCCAGCGAGCCAGCACGTCCCACGCCTCGTGGGTGCCGAAGATTCCCTGCGGGCGGGTGAGCATGATCACCACCAGCAGCAGCCCGTAGATCGGCTTGCGGACCTGATCGACCTTCTGCGCCAGCGAGGTGTCGTCGCCGCCGAGGCTGCCGAAGACGGTGCGCATCGCTTCGGGCAGCAAGGTGAGGAACACCGCCGCGGTGAAGGCGCCGGTGGTCGAGCCGAGCCCGCCGGCGACGATCATCACCACCACCTCCATCGAGCGGGCGAAGTCGAAGCTGCTCGGGTTGAGCACCGGGACAAAGTGGGCGAACAGCCCGCCGGCGATCCCCGCGAAGAAGCTGGAGACGACGAAGGCGCGGACCTTGTAGCCGGTGGTGTCGACGCCCATCGCCTCGGCGGCGACCTCGTCCTCGCGAATCGCCCAGAGGCTGCGGCCGTGCGGCGAGGCGGCGAGCCGCTGCGCGAGGAGAATCACGAGGAAGACCCAGAACCACACCATGCCGAAGCTGACCCGCTGGGGCACGCCCGACAGCCCGAGCGCCCCTCCGAGCGCCTGGGTGTTCTGCACCACCACCCGGATGATTTCTCCGAACCCCAGGGTGACGATGGCGAGGTAATCGCCACGCAGCCGCAGGCTCGGCAGGCCGACCACCAGGCCACAGAGCGCCGCCGCGGTGCCGCCCGCGCAGAGCGAGACGAGGAGGAACAGCTGGTCGCTGACCATCACCGGCCCCACGCCCAGCTGGTAGTCCTTCGTCGCCAGCGAGACGATGCCCGCGGTGTACGCGCCGACCGCCATGAAGCCGGCGTGGCCGATGGAGAACTGGCCGGTCATCCCGTTGATGATGTTGAGCGAGACCGCGAGGATGACGTTGACGCCGACGAGGCTGAGGATGTTGCCGTAGAAGCCGAACTTCCCCAGCACCAGCTGGAGCGCGATGCAGCCGGCAGCGGCGATCAGCACCGGGATCGCGCCCTTCATCAGACCTTCTCCGCCTGCGCCCGGCCGAACAGGCCCTCGGGCTTGGCGAGCAGCACGAGAATGAGGAAGCCGAAGGCCACCGCATCCCGCCAGCTCGACGAGGTGTAGCCGACGACGAACTCCTCGCACAGGCCGAGCGCGAGCGCGCCGACGACCGCGCCCGGGACGTTGCCGATGCCGCCGATGACCGCGGCGACGAAGGCCTTGAGGCCGACCATCGTGCCCATCAGCGGCTGCACCGCGGTGTCCTTGATCGCGTAGAGCAGCCCGGCGCAGGCGGCGAGCGCGCTGCCGAGCATGAAGGTCCCGGCGATGACGCGATCCACCGGGATGCCGAGCAGCGCCGCGACGCGGTGGTCGAAGCTGACCGCGCGCATCGCCCGCCCGAAGCGCGTCTTGAAGACGAGCAGCTGCAGGCCAATCATCATCACCGCGGCGATGCCGAGGGAGATCGCCTGCCAGTTCCAGAAGATCACGCTCTCCTGCAGCTCCTCGTGCTCGCTGCTGCCGACGAAGAGCCGCACCTGCTTCGCCTCGTCGCTGCCCAGCTCGAGCCACTGCCGCGGGGTGATGATCGGCGGGAAGGCGCGGGTGGTCGCGCCGGGGAGCACGGTGTAGCGGGTGCCGCCGATGTTGACGCTCGCGTCGAGCTGGAAGCCGTAGGAGAGGGCGAAGGAGATGCCGATCGCGGTGATCAGCGAGGTCAGCCGCGGCTTCTCGCGCAGAGGCCGGTAGGCGAAGCGTTCGATCAACAGCCCGAAGATCGCGCAGGCGGTCATCGAGACGAGGAAGACCAGCGCCATCGCGGTGAAGGTGCCGAGGTGCTCGCGCCCGAGCAGGAAGGCGACCGCGTAGCCGATGTAGACGCCGACCATCATCACGTCGCCGTGGGCGAAGTTGATCAGCTTCAACACCCCGTAGACCATGGTGTAGCCGAGGGCGACGAGCGCGTAGATCGTCCCCGCCGCCAGACCGTTGATCAGGTGCTGAAGAAAGCCGTACACGGTTTTGGGTGCGCTACGGCTTCACCGTCGCGACGTACTTGAACTTCCCTTCCTTCACCTGGAGCACCACCGCGGGCTTCACCGCGTCGCGCTTCTCGTTCATCGAGATCGTCCCCGCGACGCCGGGGAAGTCCTTGGTCTTGGCGAGCTCGTCGCGCAGGGCCGGGCCGGAGAGGTCGGGCGCGCGCTTCATCGCATCGATCGCCACGTTCGCCGCGTCGTAGCCGAGCGCCGCGAGGCTGTCGGGTACGCCGTTGAACTTCACCTTGTACTTGGAGATGAAGTTCTGCACCTGGGGCGAGGGGTCTTCGGGCGAGTAGTGGTTGGACACGAACGAGCCTTCGATCGCCTCGCCGCCGAGCTCGAACAGCTTCTCGCTGTCCCACCCGTCGCCGCCCATCAGCACCGCCTTCACGCCCAGCTCGCGCGCCTGGCGGGCGATGATGCCGACGTCGTTGTAGTAGCCGGGCACGTAGAGCCCCTCGACCTTGAGCTTCTTGATCGCCGTCAGCTGCGAACGGAAGTCGGTGTCGCCCTTGCTGTAGCTCTCGATGCCCGCGATCTTCCCGCCCATCTCGGTGAACTTGCGCTCGAAGACCTCGGTGAGGCCGACGGAGTAGGCGCTCTTCACGTCCTTGAGGATCGCCACCTTCTTGAACTTCAGGTCGTCGTGCGCGTACTTCGCCATCACGAAGCCCTGGAACGGGTCGATGAAGCAGACGCGGAAGATGTAGTCGCCCTTCTCGGTGACCGCCGGGTTGGTGGACGAGGGGGAGATCATCGGCACCTTGTTCTCCTGTGCGATCGGCGCCATCGCCAGTGAGTTGCTCGAGGCGACCTCACCCAGCAGCATCTTCACCTTGTCCTGGGTAACCAGGCGGGTGGTGGCGTTGGCGGCCTCCTCCGGCTTGCTCTGGTCGTCATAGACCACCACCTTCACCTTCTTGCCCTTCACCCCTCCGGCGGCGTTGGCTTCCTCGAGCGCGAGCTCGATGCCGTTGCGGGTGGAGATGCCGAAGGCGGCCTCGGAGCCGGTGAGGCTGCCGACCTCTCCGAGCACGATGTCGTCGGTGTTGGCCACTGGCTTGGCGGCCTCCGCGGGCTTGGCCTCCACTGGCTTGACGACCGGCTCCACGGGCGCCGTCTTCTTCTCACAACCGATGGAAACGACTGCCAACGCCGCGAGTGCAGACAGCAAGACTGAGCGCATGAAGAGTGTCTCCCCGAGTGGCTTGAAGCCGCGCGACTTCTACGGTCGCAGCCCGAGCGCGGTCAACGGATTACCGGCTGGGGTGACCGCCCTTGGAACAGAGGCTGCTATTGTGTGACCGCCGACTAACGCCATGGTTTCAATGCTTTGGTCGACGAGCGCGGCATCGGTGAAAAGGCGGCCGGCTCGCGCTGTCCAAGGGATCAACAGGAACAGCCATTCACGCACCCAGGAGAATCCCGATGTCCACCCTTCCCCTTCGCAGCATCAGCATCCCCCATCCCCTGCGATCGGCCCTGCTCGCGCTGACGACCCTCAGCTGCGTCGCCTGCTCCGGCGGTAGTGGCGGTGTCGGCGGCGGCTCCGGTGTCGGCGGCGGCTCGGGCGTCGGCGGCGGCTCAGCGGGGGGCGCCGGCTCGGTCGGCGTCGTCACCTTCAACACCTTCGCCTTCATCAACCCGGCCCTCGCGGTCGGGCCGGACGGCGCGGTTCACCTCGTCTTCAACCTCAACACCTCCCCCTCGGAGATCCGCTACGCCCGCTGCACCGGCGACTGCGGCGTAGGCGCCAACTGGACGGTGGCGATCATCGGCACGGCGCAGTTCATCGGCTCACCCCGAATCGTGGTGGGCACCGACAGCCGGATCCACGTGCTCTACGACACGAGCTACACCAGCGCCGCCAGTCAACTCATCTACACGACCTGTGCTGCCAACTGCACCCAGGCGGGCAACTGGACCAGCACCGACCTCGCCTCGCTGTTTGGCGGCGGCTGGAACTCGATCTCCTACGGCTCGCGGATGGTGATCGACGCTCAGAACCGGATCACCTTCACCGTCGATCGATCGATCTACCTCAACGGTGGCCTCACCCTCGCGACCTGCGCCAGCGGCTGCTCGACGCTCGCCAATTGGTCGGCGGGAAAGATCGGCTCCGGGCTGCGCGGCTCGCTGGTCGCGCGGGGCACCACGCTGCACCAACTGGTCGACAACGCCACCCCCAGCGCCGGCGCGGGCGCTTTCGTCTACCGGACCTGCGCCTCCAACTGCACTGTCGAGGCGAACTGGCAGACCCTGCCGAACCTGTTCTTTGCGTACGGTGGCACGACGCCCAACGCGATGGCGGTCACGGCCCAGGGTGGCGTGCGCATCGTCTACAACCAGGGCGTCAGCGGCCCCGGAGAGCCGCCGGCCGTCAAGGCTCAGGACAGAAGGATGCTCTTCTGGAGCTGTGACGCCAACTGCCTCCAGCCCGCCTCGTGGACTGGCTTCATCTTCGGAGCGATCGGCGACGGCGAGAAGGGCATCTCGATGGTTGAGCTCGGAGGGGCCCTGGGGATCTCGGTGACCAACCCCGACCGCGTCTTCACCCGCATCTGTCAGAACAATTGCGCCGTCGACACCAGCTGGCAGGTCGGGGACGTCGACACCGCGGCCGCGCTGAGCAGCCTCTATGACCCCTACACGCTCACCATGGGCAGCTGCTCCGGCGGCGCGCGCCCCCAGTCGGCCAGCTGGAACTTCTCAGGCGGGGTGATGGCGGTCCGCCCCGACTCGTCTTTGGTCTTCGCGCACACGGCCTCGACGCTCCACGTCTGCCCAAACTCGACGTCGGTGGTGTACCTGCCGGGCTACGGGCGGGTCGTCTACGTGCCCTGACGGGCGCAGGCTTGGTGAATCAGTACGCCGTGTGCTGCTCGAACGGGCCACCTGGCTCGCGTCGGTCAGATCCACGCCCCGGTGGCCCAGTCCGTCGCCGCGCGCGGCGGCAGCGGGCTGCTGCGACATGCGCAGGTCGAGCACCACAGCCCGAGGGCCACCCATCGCAGCGAGGGGATCCTCATCGCTCGAGTATGAAGTCAGATTCCTCCGGTGCGGCAAGCCGATTGCTGCTCAGCTGTGGCCGTGTGGACGACCTCGCGACGCCGGATCGCGGCCTGGGCCGGAGTCGTGGCTCCAGTGCTCTTCGTCGCCACCTTCTTGATCGAGGGCGCGGTCCGCCCCCACTACAGCCCGCGGACAATGTTCGTCAGCGCGCTCTCGCTCGGGCCGCGCGGGTGGATCCAGATCACCAACTTCGTGCTCTTCGGGGGGCTCCTGTTGCTGTTCGCCCGGGGCGCCGTGGCGCCGGCGTTTCCGGACGGAAAGGCGTCTCGGGCCGGCCCCCAGCTCCTCTCGTTGATCGCGCTCGGCCTCCTCTTCTCGGGCCCGTGCGTGATGGATCCGACGGGGACGGCGCTGGGCAACATGACCTGGCACGGAATCGCCCACGCGCTGCTCGGCGCGCTGGTGTTCTCCCTGACTCCCATCAGCTGCTTCGTCTTCTGGCGGCGCTTCCGAGACGACGCCCTCTGGAGCGCGCTGCGCACCTGGACCCTGGCGGCCGGAGTCCTCGATGTCGCCGCGGTCGCGCTGTTGCGAATCGCGACCCCGCGGCCACCTTCGCCAGACAACGCGCTGACCGCCTCGGCGGGAGCGATCCAACGGGCAGCGCTCATCACCTGGCTGGTCTGGGTGGTGACCCTGGCGCTCGCGATCCGCCGCCGTCAGGGTGCAGAGCCCAGCGGTCGAGCCTGAAACGAGCGCGCTGCCGGGCGGGCAGGCACCGATTTCCTTCATGCCGTGACGCCAGGGTCTGCCCCAGCGAGCTCAGGCCTTCACCCAGGGGGACCCCTTCAACCGCCCCAAAGCGATACCGCCTCGTCCCTGGGTAGAAGAGGTGCCCTTGCGCTGACCGGTAGTCGGAGCAAAACAAGCGCGGCAAGCCGGGAGCTTCAGTTCGGGCCATCCCGCCACTGCTTCCAGCGGTCGGCGGCGACCTCTTCAGCGACGTAGATCATCGCGCCGGCATGGGTGAGCTCTCCGGGCAGCTCGAGCTGGGGCGCGCCCGGGACGCCGACCGTGGGATCGTTGGGAAGCACCCCGCCCGTCGGCTTCATGATCGCGTCGGCCGGAGCGTGGGTCCGCAGGTGGACCACCCTCACCCCGCGGCTCGGCGCCGGGTAGTGGGCGATCTGCGTGCCCAGGTCGAGCATGAACACCGACTCTTCTCCACCGTCGGGGTTGCCCTTGCGGGCGACGGTGCCGGCGAGCGGCGAGGCGACGGTGAGCAGCGTCACCCACGGGCCCGGCTTCGTCGAGCGGGGCAGCTGAATCTGGCTGGCAGCGAAGCTGGAGACGACCCCCCCGGCGCTGTGGGCGAGGATCAACAGCCGGCCTTCCGAGTCGGGGATGCACTCGGCGATGCGCGTGACGCCCGCGGCGAGCTCCTGGGAGATCTCATCGCGCGACTGGTACGAGACCCAGCGAAACATGAAGACCGACGCCGGTGGGTTCTTCATCAGCGCCGGAAGCGCGCCGAGCATCTCTTCGCCCTCGCCGCCGACGCCGTGCACGAGCACGATGATCGGTGACGTCGCGTCCCGCACCCGGTCGGTCAGCTCGCTGCATTCGAAGTTGGGCGCCGCCACCGGCACCGGAGCGAACCGTTCCTTGTAGGCCTCGGGCGTCGAGGGTGTCAGGTCGGCGCGGAACCAGCCGCTCACGCCCATCTTCCGCGCGATGGTTCGGGTGAAGCAGCCCCCGGCGATCACCACCATCAGTCCCAACGTCAGCAGTCGTGCTCCGCGCATCCCCCCTCCTTTACAACCGACCGGTGAGAAACAGCCCGACTGACGCGGCGGTCACCGCCCAGCGAGCGACTTCGAACGGCACCACCCAGCGCCGGTTCTCGAGCAACCCGGAGATGCTGATCAGGGTCAGATACACCAGGCCGACAGCGCCGGCGCGCTCTTCGAGCGACAGGCGCCCGCCCCACAGCAGCAACGCCAGCGTCGCCAACACCAGCGCCACGAAGAGCACCAGCGCCCAGGCGCGCCGGGCCGGTGACGCCTTGGGGTCGTACTTCACCTGCTGGCTGCGCTCGGCCACTGGCGGCAGCTTCGCGTCGGGGAACCAGTCGGCGCGCCACGCCGGAGAGAGGACGAAGACCTTCACCGCCTCGAGTGGGTTCGGCGCGTGGCGGGCGAGCTTCAGCAGCTGCCAGAAGCCGTCGAGCTGGGCCCACATCGAGTTGTAGCTGCCCAGCGGCCGCGTCATCCCATAGACGCACTGCTCTTCTTCGGGCTGCCAGGTGCCGAACAGGCGGTCCCACACGATGGAGGTCGCCCCGTGGTTGCGGTCGAGGTACTTCGGGTTGATCGCGTGGTGCACCCGATGGAGCGAGGGTGAGTTGAACCAGCGATCGAACCGCGGAAGCTTCCCCACCAGCTCGGTGTGAATCCAGAATTGGTAGAGCGTGCTCAGACTGTTGACCACCGCCAGCTGCAGCGGCGGCACCCCGGCGAAGGCGAGGGTGGCGAGGAAGGGAAAGTAGGTGAGGCTCGTCACCATCGACTGCCGCAGCGCGACCGCGAGGTTGTAGTCCTCGCTCTGGTGGTGCACCCCGTGGGCGGCCCAGAGCAGGTTCACCTCGTGCGAGAGGCGGTGCCACCAGTAGTAGACGAAGTCGACGCCGATGATCGCCAGCGCCCACGCGGCCCAGGTGGGCAAGGTGAAGAGGCGGTGGTTTTCGTAGAGCCCGCTGTAGACCCCAAGCAGCAGCCCAGCGGTGAAGAGCCCCGCGAGCTGTTGGGAGATGCCGCAGCCCATGTCCGCGAGCGCGTCGCCCAGCCGGTAGAGGTCGAGCCTTCGGCGGCGGGCGATGCGCGCCTCGATGAAGATTCCGAGGAAGAAGAACGGAATCGCGATCGCGATCAAGTTCACCATCGCGCGCTCACGGCTCCGCGGCGGAGGCCTTGCTCTGGGGCTGGCGGGCGCTGCGCACGACGAAGTCCGCCAGGTTGTTGTCGGTGTCGCGGTTGTTGCCCGCGGCGAGGTCGGCGCCGGTGGCCATCGAGGCCGCGGTCGAGGCGGCGTTCGCCTTGCGCTCGATCGACTGGCCGAGGGTGAAGGTGAAGCCGGTCGCCGGCGCCGTCTCCGCGCCCACCGCCGCGCTGCCGTAGCCCACGGTGTCGGCGACGAGCGGGTCGACGCCGCCGTCGGGCAGCAGCGGCGCGGTGGTCACCCCGGGCAACCCCAGACGCACGTGGCCGTCGGTGCCGGCGAGGTTCATCGTCGTGTCGACGCCGGCGCCGGTCTTCACCACCCGATCCGCCACTGGAGTCGAGAGATAGCCGCCGGCGGTGCCCGACGCGAGCAGGTAGAAACCGTGCGAGGCGACCGTCTCACCCGCGGGGATGGTGTCGATCGCGGTGTAGTTGGCGCCCGCCGCCGACCGGTACTGCAGCTTCCACAGCCCGATGTTCACCGGCGTTGGCCCTGCGTTGTACAGCTCGACGAACTCGTCACCCGCTCCGTTGACCCCTGCCGCCGCGAGCTCGGAGATGACGACGTCGCAAACATCTCCTCGCCCATCGCCGTCGAAGTCGGCCTGGGTGGCGTTGCTGACTGTGGGGCAGTTGTCACAGGCGTTGCCTTTGCCGTCGGTGTCGGTGTCGGTCTGCGAAGCGTTGCTCACCGCGGAGCAGTTGTCGCAGAGGTCGCCGCGGCCGTCGCCGTCGCCGTCGGCCTGGTTCGCGTTGGGAGTGGCAGCGCAGTTGTCGCACGCGTCTCCCTTGCCGTCGCCGTCGGTGTCGAGCTGCGTCGGGTTGCTCACCGTCGGGCAGTTGTCACAGGCGTCGCCCTTGCCGTCGCCGTCGGTGTCGAGCTGCGCCAGGTTGGCGACCAGCGGGCAGTTGTCGGCGGCGTTGAGGACGGTGTCGTTGTCCTGGTCGGGGTCGCAGGCGTCGCCCAACGCGTCGTTGTCGGCGTTGGCCTGGGTGGGGTTGGCGACCGAGACGCAGTTGTCGCAGGCGTCTCCGGCTCCGTCGCCGTCGGTGTCCGTCTGCGCCGGGTTGGCGACGGTGCGGCAGTCGTCGCAGGCGTCGCCGTGGCCGTCGCCGTCGGTGTCGGTCTGGGCGAAGTTGCTGACGGTGGGGCAGTTGTCGCAGGGCCCGGGGACGGTATCGAGGTCGACGTCGTCGGTGGCGGCCATGCAGACCCCGGCGTCCCCCGCGGCGTTGCAGGCGACGACGCCGCACGCCATCCCGGTGCACCTGGCGCCGATGCCGGCGACGTCGGGCAGGCCGCAGGCGTTGCAGTTGTTGCGTCCGGGGCCGCCACAGACGGTGCCGTTGCCGGCGGCGTTGCACTTGAGCATCCCCGCGCAGCCGCCGGTGTTGCACGCGGTGGCCACCCCGGGGACGTCGACCATTCCGCAGACGTTGCAGTTGTTCTTTGGCCCGCCCGGGCACGCCGGGACGCTGCCGCCGTCGATGGGGCACTGCGTGGTCCCGGGGCAGCCGTTGTCGCCGACGCACGACTGCCCCAGACCCATCACGTTGGGCCGGTTGCACTGCATGCAGTTATTGGGCGCGCCGCCGGGACAGGTGAGCGCTTCCTTTCCCTGGCAGAGGTAGGTGCCGCAGGTGGGGCACAGCTCGCCCGGGTTGTGCTCGAGGATGGTGCAGCCGCCGCAGGCGTTGGTGACGTTGTCGTCGACGACGCCGTCGCAGTTGTTGTCCTTGCCGTCGCACAGCTCCGGCACCGGGATGCTCGCGCCGAGGCAGTCGCCGCGTTTGCCCGAGGCGTTGCAGATGAAGCTGCCCGCGTGGCACTCGCCGACGCCGAGCGTGCCATCGGCGCCGGGGTAGCAAGTGTACGTCCGTCCCGGCTCGCACTCGCCCGCGCCCGAGGCGCAGCCGACGCAGGCCGCGGCGGCGCACAGCATCAAGCCAGCGAGCGTCAGTCCCCGGGACATCGTCCAGCGACAGTGGCGCAGCGTGCGGGGGGGGCGCAAGTTTCAGCGCTTGCTGCGGAACTCGGCGAGCCCCTTGGCCGCCTGGGCCTGGACCCTGGCCTTGAGGAACCCCGTCCAGCCCAGCAGCAGTCCGGCCGGCCCGAGCGCCATCTTGCTCCAGCGGTAGAAGTCGAAGTCGTCGACGTGCTTGACGATTTTCCCGTCTTTGAAAGTGAAGGTGGCGTCGATGACGTTGTGCACCGAGCGGCCCCCCTGGAAGAGGTACCTGGCCTCCCAGTGGGCGCTGCCCTTGCTGTCGTCGGCCTGGACGTCGCGGAAGGTGAGCGAGAACCCTTTGGCGCGCCCGCAGAGCATCGTCCACATCTGGCCGATCTCCGCGCCCTTGAGGTTGGGGAACGCGGGGTCGGAGAACTCGGCGTCGGGTGCGTAGGCCTTCACCATCGGCGCCGGATCCAGCCGGTTGAAGCCCTCGTAAAAGTCGGCGAGCAGCTGCGCGTTGGGGTGCATGTGCGGGGCGTCAATTAGCTCAGCTCGGCGCGCGGCGCTCCAACTCCTTCAGGTGCCACTCGAGCTCCTGCTCCTCGGGTCCGACGTCGAAGCCCAGCGCCCGCGCGCCGTCGACGATGGCGAGGCAACACATCAGCACCCGCACCGTCGAGGCCGAGGGCCTGCCGGTGGCGCCGTAGAGCTCGAGCTTCAGCTGGCCCAGCAGGGTGCGCAGGTCAGCCCAGCAGACGGCGGCGGGCAGCTCTTCGAGCGGGCCGGTGTGGGTGAACACCGGCGCGAAGGCGATGCCGACCTCGGCCAGCGCGAAGCTGCGGCCGTCGGCGAGGCGGAGGCCCACCAGCGGAGCGGCGGTGCGCGGGTCGAGCCGCTGCTCCAGCGCCTCGAGGGTGGTGACGTCGAGCGTCTTCCCCGAGGCGACGTCCATCAGCAGGCCGGTGGCCTCGTCGCAGAGCACGCTGCGGGGGAGCCGGGCACAGTGCTCGACCAGGGCAGGGTTCACCGCGCCGGCCGCCGGGAGAGGCTCCACTTGAGCGCCGGAGGCGTGACCATCGTCGTCACCACCACCATCAGCACCGCGGCGGAGAAGGTGGCCTCGTCGATCACCCGCTCACCCTTCACCTGCAGCGAGAGCCCGATGTTGGCGAAGATCAACCCCACCTCGCCGCGGGGAATCATCCCGATGCCGATGCTGAGGCGGTCGAGGCCCTTGCCGAGCGCTCCGAAGCTGCACAGCTGTTTGCCGAGGATCGCCGCGAGGGTGAGCGCGCCGGCGAGGGCGAGGACCCCGGGCTGGGCGAAGCTGCGCAGCTCGGTGCGGGCGCCCATCAGCACGAAGAAGACGGGGATGAGGAACTGGCCGATCGGCCGGGTGAGCTCCTCGAGGCTGAGGTTCTCTTTGTGCCGCAGCTCCTCGTAGTGGGTGTCTTCGAGAATCAGCCCCGCGGCGAAGGCGCCGACGATGGGCGCGAGGCCGATCGCGCTCGCCAGCCAAGCGAGGAGGAAGCAGAACGCGAGCGCGACCGCGAGCAGCACCCCCGAGGCGCGCAGGCGCGAGGCGAAGTGGAACAGCCGGGGAGAGACCCACAGCCCGAGCACCAGCGCGCCGAAGAGGAAGCCGCCGGCCTTGAAGAGGGTGAAGGCGAAGTCGGCGTAGGAGACCGCCTGCCCCGCGTCTGCGGCGGCGATGACACCGACGACCACGGCGAGGATGACCAGGCCCATCACGTCGTCGATCACCGCGGCGCCGAGGATGATCCGCGCCTCGGTCGTCTGCGACTTGCCGAGGTCCTTGAGCACCCGGGCGGTGATGCCGACGCTGGTCGCGGACAGCGTCGCGCCCAGGAAGGCATGGACGTAGACCGTGTGGTCGGGCAGCAGCCAGGCGCCGACGCCCCAGCCGAGCGCAAAGGGGGCGATGACTCCGAGCAGCGCGACGAGGAAGCTCGAGGCCCCGACCTTGAGCATCTGGGAGACGGTCGATTCGAGGCCCACCTCGAAGAGGAGAATCAGCACCCCCAGCCGCGCCAGCATGTCGAGCGACGCGTCGGTCTTGAGGAACTCCAGCGCGTGGAAGCCGAACAGCCCGAGGTTGCCCAGC
>JAYVRT010000332.1:0-2035 GCA_043776025.1 Archangiaceae bacterium
TGTCGCCTCAAGGACGAGGCGAGACTTCCCAACCCCTGGCGGGCCTATTACCCGCCAGACTTTCCGATCGGTAGTCAGCTCGGTTGCGAAGCTGGCTAAAAACTGGGCACGGGCACTGTCCGGGGTCCATGTCAGTTGAGCGCTGTCGAACCCCTTGTCTTGGCTCCAGCTCGTCCATGTGTCGAGTGCTGCAATGGCCGGGACCCCAATCAACCGGCCGTACGTGGCGGTGTTTGACTGGAACCACTGACGCAGGTGTTCCGCGCCCCATACCTGAGCGGTTCCGGCCCACCCCGGAACGCGTTGCTTGATCGCCTCGGCCAAGAACGTTCGCACTTTATCGGGATGCTTTACGTCAGCGCCGACAACCAAGACGTAGTGCGCCCCGCCTTCCAATAGCTCCAGTGCGCGATCAGCAATCTCCTTCGCGACCGTCGAGGAAGCTGGCAGGGAGAGCTTGAACTGAAAGACCGTCGGACCAAACTGAAGGCGTTCAGTGGCTTGGACAGGCTGCCTCCTGAGCAACGCGTCGACCTTGCCATCGCCCTTATTTCCGGCATCGAACATCTCAAGATCGCTTGGCAGCAGACCGGCTCGCTCACGCTCGACGTGCAATAGCTCCTTGATCAAATTCGCAAACCCGTCGCCAGAAAGATCCCTGAAAGTTGGGCTCGCCCCTGCCCTCGGGAAGGACCCCTTCGTGGTCGGCTTTCCTTTCGCGCGCTTGACGGCCATGGCGTCAGCATAGTCTCTCCGCCGACCCAAGGCGCCGGCACTCGCCTCGACAAGCGAAGCGTCGCACCGACTTCGAGTCGATCGGGAACGGGCGGCATCGAAAGGCGGACGTCGCGTCTGTCCGCCGCGAGCGCTCAGCGATTGGCGGAGGCTGAACGGGCACGACGCAACCACCACCAGACGGCGCCCGAGCCGCACAGGATCACCGAGAGCGAAGCCATCAGCGCGCGCGGCGAAATGTGGAACGCGTCGAGCGCCTTGCCTCCCGCCCAGCTCGAGAACCCGAGCACGATCAGGAACAGCATCGAGTCGACGGCGAACACGCGCCCGCGAAAGCGATTCTCCACGCGCAGGTTGATGAGCGAGCTCGAGAACACCCACTGTGTAGCGACGCCCGTGTGGGCCAGTGAGAGACAGATCGCCGCGACGACCAGGTTCGGCGCGAAGGCGAACAGCGCCCAGAAGATCGCGGTGACCGCGAAGGCCCACCCGATCGCGCGCTCGAGGAACTCCGGAGAGTCGCCCCCGAGTCGCCTCGCGAGCAGCGGCCCGATCAGCGCGCCCACGCCGCGCATGCCGAGCAGCACTCCGACGCCCGCATCAGGCGTGCCCGGAATCCCGAACACGTGCCGGCCCATCACGGCGTAGAGCATCAGCGCCGCGCCCCCGGTGATGCCCCAGCCGGTCTTCACCCAGAGCACGCGGCGGATCTCAGGCCGGGCCCTCACGAGCTTGATGCCCTCCATCAGGTCCGCGATCCCCAGCTTCCCGGCGAGCGTCGGAGGAGGCGGCGGCTGGATCGTGCGCGGCACGACGGCGCGCGAGATGAAGAACGCGGACAGCAGGTAGCTGCACCCGTCGACCATGAAGCTCGCGTCCCGCCCGACCGTCGCGGTCAGGATCCCGCCTGCGACCGCGCCGATGCCCAACATCGCGCTCCACGTCGCGCCCTGCAGCGTGTTCGCGGTGACCACCTCATGCGGCTCGACGGTGCTGCCGATCGACGCCTGCTCCGCGGGGTCGAAGAACGCTGCCAGGCTCATCTGCGCGAAGGTGAGGGCGTAGACGAGCCACACCTGCTCTCGCGTCTTCACCAGCAGGAACCCAAGCACCACCACTGAGCGCAGCAAATCGCAGAGCACCATCACGTGCTTGCGCGAGAACCTGTCGGCGACGACGCCCGCGAGGGGCGAGAAGAAGGCGGGCGGAAGAAACCGCGCCATCAACATCAGCCCGACCGCCTCACTGCTCCCCGTGTACTCCTCGAGCAGCGAATACAAGGCGATCAGCGTGAACCAGT
>JAYVRT010000333.1:0-6527 GCA_043776025.1 Archangiaceae bacterium
CGCCGCGACCCGATCGAGGGGATGGTCGCCGCGGCGCTCGAGGGCCTGCCGGGGTTCGCTGTCGGCGCCGATGGCAGCTGCGTCGTGGACGTCGATCGCTGGCGGCGCCAGCGAGATGGGTTCGGGCTTTCGATTCACGCCGCGCTGAGGACAGGCGAGCTGGCGCTCTTCGAGCCTTCGTCGTCGACGTGCAGCAGTCTTCAACCGTTCCTCGCCCAGCTCACCGCGCGAAAGACGCCGGTGGCCAAGGTGCAGCTGGCGGGGCCGGGGACGGTGCGGTGGGCAGCGCGGCTGGCGACGGACGAGCCCCTGAGCGAACTCGCCGAGCTCGATGAGCAGGTGTTTCGGCTGGTGCTCGCGCGATCGCTGGCGCTGGTGCACGCGGTGAAACGCGCGGGGGCGGCGCCGATCTTCTTCGTCGACGAGCCGGGCCTGGTCGCGTTGCTGCCGGCGAACCCGCGCCATCGCCTGGTCCTCGACGAGCTGAAGGTGTTGATCGCGGCGCTCAAGGCGGCGGGAGCGAAGGTCGGGCTCCACTGCTGCTCAAACACCGCCTGGAGCGAGCTGCTCGCGCTCGGCCTCGACTTCCTCTCGTTCGACGCGCGGCTCTCGCTCGATGCGGTGCTGGAGGATCGCGCGGCCAGCGAACGCTTCTTTGCAGGGGGTGGCAGCTTCGCGCTCGGGGTGGTGCCGACGGCCCCCGGCGACCGCTACCTGCTCGCGGAGCTCGTCGACGCGATCGACGTGTCCTTGCGGTCCACCGCGCCGCGGGGCGCGGACCTGGGCGTGAGGATGGGACGGATGCTGCTGACGCCGGCGTGCGGTCTGGCGACGCACGCCGTGGCTGACGCGGAGCGGATCTCCTCTGAGCTGTTCGAGGCCCAGCGCCTGTTCCGGATCGCCTCAGGGAGCGAAGTCGAGCTGGGCGAGGACCGCCCGCGTCGCTGAGCTGATCCCCAGGCCGTCGAGCTCGGCCGCGGTCACCCAGCGCACTGCCTGGTATCCGGGCGGGGGTGTCACCGACCGGCTCGCCCTCGCCGACCAAAGCTCGAGCGTCAGGTCGCGGTGGGTGAGGGTGCGGCGCACGGTCCCGAGCCGCTCGCCCACCGAGCCGGCGCGGCCGAGCAGGGCGCCGAGCTCTCCCGCCTCGGCCGAGGGGAGCTCCCACAGTCCCCCGAACAGACCGCCGTCTTCGCGGCGCATCACCAGCAGGGACGCGCCCTGGCGGCAGACGGCGACCTTCAGGTGGAGGCGCTTCCGAGCAGCGCGGACCTTCGGCGCAGGCAGCTGCCCGACGCGGTCTTGAGCCAGCGCTTCGCAGCTGCGCCGAAGCGGGCAGGTGGAGCAGGAAGGCGTCGTCGGGGTGCAGATCGTCGCGCCCAGCTCCATCAGCGCCTGGTTGAAGTCGCCGGGCCGCTTCGCCGGCACGAGCTGCTCGGCGAGCTCCCAGATGCGCTGCTCGGGCTTCGCCTCGTCGATCGCGAAGTACCGGGTGAAGACCCGGGCCACGTTGCCGTCCACCAGCGGCGCCTGGACTCCGAAGGCGATCGACGCGACCGCGCCGGCGGTGTAGCGGCCGAAGCCAGGCAGCTCGCGCAGCGCCTCGACCGTGGTGGGCAGCCGGCCGCTGTGCTCGGCGACGATCTGCTTCGCAGCGAGGTGAAGGTTGCGTGCGCGGGAGTAGTAGCCAAGACCGCTCCACAGCGAGAGGACGTCTTCTTGGGGAGCGGCGGCGAGCGAGGCGACGGTGGGGAAGCGGGCGAGGAAGCGCTGGTAGTAGCCGATCACCGTCACCACCTGCGTCTGCTGCAGCATCACCTCGGACAGCCAGATCGCGTAGGGATCGCCGGTGCGGCGCCAGGGGAGATCCCGCTGCGCGCGATCGAACCAGCGCAGCAACGTCTGAGGCAGACCCATGCGGCGCGACATACCGTAGGATGCGAGGGGCTGACACCATGACCCGCTCTGCCCGGTTTCTCTTCGCCGTCTGCGTGTTGTTCGCCCTTGGCTCGTGCCGCCACGGACGGTGTTACCGGACCTCCGACTGCCACAAGGAGCTGATCTGCGTCGATCCGCAGCTCGTGGTCGGGCCGGCCAGGCGCTGCGCCAAGGACGAGGTCCGCTGCGTCGCTGGCTGCCAGGCGCGCTGCACCGAAGACAGCTGCGGCTCAGGCACCGTCTGCGGCGAGTCCGGCTGCTGTGAGCCGAAGCCCTGCAAGCTCAACAACGACTGCCCCAGCGATGACTCCTGCATCGACCACAAGTGCACCCGGGCGGGTAACTGCACCGAGCCGCCGCCCGAACCTGCCAGCCCCTGAAGTTCCATCGACTCCGCTCGCGCCTGGGCACGCTCGCTTCGCACCCGTTGCCGACAGCGCACGCATGCAGGCCTCGCCAATTTCCAGCGCACGCCCTCGCTTCCTGAGCCGGCAGGAGCCGCGCAGCTACGGCGAGTGCATCAAGCGCCGGTAGTCCTTCAAGTGCCGGAGCGCGGCGACCTTCTCGCCCTTCTTCTCGTACAGGCGGGAGAGGTTGAAGTACGCGTCGACGCAGCCGGAGTCGAGCCGCAGCGCCTCGGTGTAGTGGGCGATCGCCTCGTCCACCCGGCCGAGATCCTCGAGGACCACCGCGAGGTTGAACGTCGCGGTGCCGTCGTTGGGCCGGGCGACGAGCGCGGCCACGTAGTGGGCCTCGGCCTCGCGCAGCCGGCCCCGGGTATGGAGCAGCCGGCCGAGGTTCACGTGGGCATCCGCGTGTCGGGGGTTCTGCGCCAGCGCCTCGGTGTAGCGATCGACCGCCTCGGCGGGATCTTGCTCCTCGAGCGCGACGCCCTGCTGGAACAAGCCCTCGGCATCCATCGAGGCATACGGCTGCGCCCAGCTCGGCGCCGGCGGCCGCCCGAAGCTGAAGACGCCCTGCCCGTCGTTGGCGTTCCATTGCGGGTTGCCGACCGCGCTCCCCCGCTCTTCGCCCTGGCGCGACAGCCCAACCGGGGTCGCCGCCGCGCCTTCCGGCAGCCGGGCCTGAAGCGTCTTCAGCGCAGCGCAAAGCCTGGCCTTCGGCAGCTGCTGCTGCGCCAGCCCCCGCGCCGCCCGCAGCAACACCAGATCCTGGAACTCGAACTCCTCGGGCGGAATCTCGTGCACCAGCGCGGCGAGCTCGGCGGCGCGGCCGGAATCCACCCCCAGCAACCGGGCAACCTCACTCAAGGAGTACGTCGTCTTCACACCCCAACTCGTAGCAGAGGGGTCTGACATCCCCGGGGATTTCTAGAAACGTAAAGAAACATGACGACCACAGCGAAAGTCCGGTCGGTCGGTGTCACGACAATACCCACATGCCCCCCATCAAGCCCTCGCCCAGCCTCGATGCTTACCGCGCCGCCCTGGTGAAGAAGGCCGACAAGCTCCCCACCGCGGACATCCTCGCGGCGAAGCTGACCCCGGCCGATCTCGACAAGCGCCTGACCGGCTCGAACGTGAAGTTCCACGCCCTCGACGTCGCGGGCGACAAGTTCACGTTCAAGCCGTTCGAGCCGGGCTCGACCAACTACCAGCGCGATCTGTTTGCCGGGACGCTGCGCGCCGAGGCGGGCGAGGCGGTGGTGCGGGTGGTGCCGCAAAAGCTGACCCTCCCCAGCGGCCAGACTCTCGACGGCTATGTGAAGCCGAAGCTGAGCAAGACCGACGAGCTGCCCTCTGACCCTGCGAAGTGGAGCCAGGTGCAGCGCTCGGAGATCCTCGCCGATGCGCCCTGGGCGGAGTTCCTCGGCAACTACGATCTGAAGCTCGACCAGTACGCCGCGGTGTCGCTGGGCGACAAGCTCAGCGAGCCGGCGGTGATCGACGGCGACTGGGACGTGAGCCTCTCCGACTACGAGCACGCCGGGCCGCTCGACCGCTTCAAGGCGTTCAAGGTGGGCCTGGCCGCGAAGAACCTCGTCCCCGCCGCGCCCCCGACCCAGAACCTGCTGTACGAGGCGTACGTCCACGGGAAGCTCGAGCTCAACTTCCTCCCGATGTACGCGGCGATCGACAGGATCGAGGCGCTTCCTCAGAAGGACATCCGCGCTGCGCTCGCGCCGTTCATCGCGGCGAAGTTCGCCGATGGCAAGGGCTTCGGCCCCTACAAGAACGGCGAGGAGCTGACCCAGGCGGTGCTCGGCCGGCAGCGCACCCTGCGCTCGAAGTTCCAGACCTTCGAGGGCTCCCTGAAGGCCGAGCGCCAGCACTACCAGGACGAGAAGATCCCCACCCCCTCGGACGTGAAGACCTGGGTGAAGGAGAAGTGGATGCACCTGGGCAACTGGTTCGTGAAGTCGCCGATGCTGGGCTGGATGAACCGCCTCACCCAGGCCAAGACCGAGAAGAAGATGGGGATTCACGTCAACTGAAGGCTCACGGCACGACGTAGATCGCGTTCGAGGCCCACCGGCGGAGCATGGAGGCCTCGGCGTGGGCAAACCCTGAGGCCCCTGGACCCCCCCGGCGTCAGCCGAGGCGGGGGCCGCGGGCCCCACCCCTGCGAGTCGGATCGCGCGATTGGCTGCGCCCGCGCCTTGCTCTGACGAGCCGGGATGAAAACCGAGTTCTTCGCCTCATCCGTGGTCGGCCGTCGTTCCAACAATGAGGATCAGTTCTGCGCCGTGCCAGAGCTGGGCCTGTTCGTCGTCGCCGACGGCATGGGCGGCTACGAAGGAGGAGAGATCGCCAGCCGCCTCGCGGTCGAGGAGCTGCGGCACTTCGTCGAGCGCAACCGCCGCGACCCGGGCGGCACCTGGCCCTGCAAGGAAGACAAGAAGCGGCAGTACGACGAGAACCTGCTGAGCGCGGCGTCACTGTCTGCTCACCTTCAGATCGCCGCCCACCGGACCGAGCGCCTGCGGCAGATGGGGTCGACGGTCGTCACGCTCCTGCTCGACGGCAGCCGAGCGACCTGCGCCCACGTCGGAGACAGCAGGCTCTACCGCCTGCGCGGCGCGGTGCTGGCGCAGCTGACGCGCGACCATTCCTTCTGGGCCGAGCTGGAAGCCGCCGGCGGCACCGACGTCGAGCGGAAGAACTTCGGGTGGAAGAACCAGATCACCCGCGCGCTCGGGGTCGACGGGAACCACCGCGCCGACACCGCCACCCACGACCTGGCGCCCGGCGACACCTGGCTGCTGTGCTCCGACGGGCTCTACGATCCCCTCGAGGCGGCGGAGCTGATCGCCGCCCTGTCTCTGCCCACGGCGCAGGAGGCGTGCGAGGCGATCATCCGCCGGGCGTTCGAAGCAGGCAGCCAGGACAACATCACCGCGGTCGTGGTCCGGGCTCACTCCTCGGCGGAGTAGATCCCGTGCTTCTTCAGCAGCTCGCGCCAATGCTTGCGATCGACGTCCGCCTCGCGCGCCGCGGCGGAGAGGTTTCCCGCGTGACGCTCGTGGAGCTCGCGCACGTAGCGGCGCTCGAAGGCGTCGACCAGCTGTTCCTTGGCGTCCTTGAACTTCAAGTCGGTGCGCACTGGCAGTCCGCTGTCGAGATCGGCCTGGGCGGCGACGGAGATCTTCAAGCCCGAGAATGTCCGCGCCGCCGGGGCGAGCGCGATCGCGCGATCGATCACGTTGCGCAGCTCACGCACGTTCCCCGGCCAGGCGTGGCCCTTGAGCGCGTCGAGGTTCGGGCCCGCAAGGGCCTCGGGCTCGAACCCGCGCAGCCGCAACAGCTCGGCGACGATCGCCGGAATGTCCTCCCGGCGCTGGCGCAGCGGGGGCAGCCCCACCGACAGCACGGAGAGCCGGAAGTAGAGGTCGGGCCGGAAGCTCCCTTCGGCGACCCGGGTCGTCAGATCCACCCGCGACGCCGCGACGAGGCGGACGTCGATCTTTTTCTCCTCGTCGCTGCCGACGGGTTTGACCTTTCGCTCTTCGATCACCCGCAACAGCCGGGCCTGGACGTTGGGCGACACCGACCCCAGCTCGTCGAGGAAGAGGGTGCCCCCGTTCGCCCGGGCGAAGGCGCCCGCGCGAGGGCCGGAGGCGCCGGTGAAGGCGCCGCGGACGTGGCCGAACAGCTCGCTCTCCAGCAGCGACTCGGGCAGCGCGCCGCAGTCGATCGCCACGAAGGGCTTGCCCCGTCGGGCGCTGGCCTCGTGAATCGCGCGGGCCACGAGCTCCTTTCCGGTGCCGGTCTCTCCCTGGACCAGCACCGTCACCTCCGAGGCAGCGGCGAGCTCGAGCACCGCGAACACCTCGCGCATCGCGAAGCTCTCGGCCACCAGCTCCCCGAACCGGCGCGCCTGACTGGGAGCGACCTCCAACGATCGCTGCTGCGGCTGCACGCGGAGGTAGCTCCTGCCCACCTTCAGGGTCGCGCCGGCTTTCACCTCGAGCTGGGTCACCCTCGAGCCCTCGAAGAAAGTGCCGTTGGTGCTCCCTTCATCCTTCACCAGGAAGCCCGTTCCATGGGGAGCGACGGTGAGGTGGCGTTCGCTGACGGTGTCGTCGGAGAGCCTCAAGTCCGCCTTCGCGCCGCTGCCGACCGTGCGCT
>JAYVRT010000334.1:0-6524 GCA_043776025.1 Archangiaceae bacterium
CTGACTTTGAGCTTCAGCTGCGGGGGGGCCTCGAAGAGCTCTCCGCCCAGCTTGCACCAATCGACCGTCGACCGGCTCAACCGCACCCTGGGGATCTGCGACTCGTTGAAGCCGTTGGCGATTCCGTCGCGATCCGCCAGCGTCCAGGTCGCGCCGCTGTCGGTGGAGAAGCGCGCCGCCAGCCGGTAGTCCTTCGTCTGCATCCCGGTGACTCCGGCGACCAGCACGTCGGCCTTGTAGGCATCCCGCAGCAGATCGCCCAGCGTCGGGCCGTCGGCGTCGCCGGCGTAGGTCGCGTCGGTCCAGGTGAAGTCGGCCACGACGGGCGGGCTGGAGAGCGCCGTCGCCACGCCCACCTGCGCCTTGATGCCCGCGCCCTGGCCGGCTCCCCTGGTCAGCGTGCCGGCGGAGACCTGGGAGAGGATCGTCAGCTTCACCATCGCGCTGCCCGAGGTGTCCGCGACGTCGACGGGGTTCTCCACCAGCGCCTCGTCGATCGTCTTCGCGGCGTCGGGCTCGTAGGTGAAGACGCTCGGCAGCGTCGCGCTCTGGCTGTCGAGGTTGGTCACCGTCACCGAGACCCGCCCCAGCGCCGCGCCTGCAGGGGTGCGCACCGTCAGCTTCCGCTTGGTGCTGACGATCACCTGGGAGCCGGAGCGGTCGCCGAACTTCACCGTCGCGCCGTCGTCGAAGTTGGCGCCGTTGACCGTCACCAGGGTGGCGCCACCGAGCGCGCCGTGGTCGGGGGAGACCGAGGTCAGCTCGGGGGCCTGGTTGCCGCCGCCGTCGGGTCCGCCGTCGTTGTTGCCGCCATTGCCGCCCGAACAGCCCACGAGGGTGGCCCCAAGAAGAAACCCGAGGAGGAAGTGCCGAGGCATGGGCGCGGACCCTACTCTTAAGCGACAATGGGCCGCCATGAACCGAATCCACCTGCTGGTCCTGCTGGTCCTGGGCGCAACCGGCTGCACCAGCTTCAAGGACGACATCGAGACGATCTGCGATGCGCCCGACAAGATCGGCGACACCTCGAAGATGAAGCCGAATGAGAAGCTGCAGAAGGTCGGCGAGTACATCGACGAGCACGTGAAGTCGGCCACCGGCCGCGACTTCCTCTCGGCGATGCAGTCCACCGGGCGCGGCGGCCGCAACAAGCTGGTCCGGATCCAGGCGGCGAAGTTCGGGATCAACCCCTGCCACTTTGCCGATCAGCCGTAGCGCTCAGGGTCCGCTCCAACTGGGCGCGACACCGTTCATCCCGAGCTTGTCGAGGGGCGGGCCGCCTACCAGCGAAGCCGGGCGCCGAGCGAGCCGCCGACGAAGAAGCCGAGCTGCGACGGGGAGACCGAGTTGTCCTTCACCACCCCGCCCTGCACCGCGAAGGAGAAGATCGCGTAGCCGCCCTCGATCTCGCCGGTGACCCGCTCGAACTGAAGCTGGCTCGCGCCCCCGGCGGTCGGTGAGCCGGCGACGACGAAGGGCAGATAGCGGACGGTGAAGAACACGCGCGCGTCGTGGTCGTCGACGGCGGCGAGCGAGAGGGTGACGCCGAGGGGAATGGTGAAGGGGTTGGAGGTGACGGTCCCGTAGGTCGACTTGAGGTTCTGGTACTCGCCGGCGAGGCCGAGGCCGAAGCGGCCGAACCAGTAGCGGAACTCGGCGGCGACCTGGATCAGCATCGCCTTGGTGTCCGGCGAGGTGAGGAAGAGGCCGGTGGCGCGGAGCTCGGCGCCCGACGCCATGCCCTGGGCGGGAGCGGTCGCCCAGAAGCCCTGGCTGATCGAGACCCGGCCGCCGATCAGGGGGGCGCTGGAGCTGCCGATCGAGATGTAGCCGCCGGTCGCGTGGCCGGCGAGCGCGCCGGTCATCCGCTCGTCGGAGTGATCGGCCTTGCCGGCGAGCTCGATCTCCTTCTTCGCGGCCTCGCGGCGTTGGATCTCGGACTCCTCGTACGCCTTGTCCTCTTCGGCGGCCTGGGCGGCCTTGTCGGCCTCGGTCAGCTCGATGCGGTGCTTGAGCTCCTCGAGCTTCTTCTGGTGGGCGGCCTCGGCGTTGCGCCGGGCGGTCTCGTGGCGGAGGTTGACCTCGTCCTCGCGGGCCTTCTCCTTGGCGATCAGCTCGGCCTGCTTCTGCTTCGCGGCCTCTTTCTTTCCTTCTCGGTCGGCGACGAGGCGGGCCTCTTCGGCCTCCTTGCGCTGGCGGGCGGCGGTCTCCTCGGCGCTCTCCTTGGCGCGCTTCTCGGCTTCAAGGCGGTCGGCGGCGGCCCTCTTCTCTGCTTCGGCCTTCTCCGCTGCTGCTGCTGCGGCGGCGTCCTGTTGCTTCTTCGCCTCAGCCTGGGCGGCCTTCTGAGCGGCGAGCGCGTCGTCCTTCACCTTCTGCTCGGCGGCGAGCTTGTCCTTGGCTGCCTTGGCGTCGGCGTCGGCCTTGTCCTTGATCGCCTTCTCGGCGGCCTTTCCTTGATCGATCTTCAGCTCTTCGGCCTTCTTCGCCAGCTCGGCGGCGGCGAGCAGCTTGGCGGCGTCGGCAGCCGCGGCGTCGGAGCGGATCTTGTCGGCGGCGGCCTTGTCGGCGCACAGCTGGTACTGCTGGTTGACCCAGATCGTCCACCGCGGGTACTCGGCGAGCATCAGCTTGCGGCGCTCGGCCTGGACCCGGCGGCGGGCGCCGGCGGCCTTGAGGATCTCCGCGTCGGCGTTGCACGAAACGTCGTTGAGCGGGGCGGCGGAGGGGATGGGCGTCGCCATCCGGTACTGCTGGCCCTGGTAGGCGATCAGCATGTCGCGCAGGTAGGCGCCCTCGTCGAAGTTGAGCTGCTTCTGGAGCGTGGCGGTGAGCGAGCCGCCGCACTTGGCGCGGGCCTCGTCGCAGGTCATGTCGCTGTGGACGCAGCCGGCCGCCGCGAGGTCGAACGCCTGCGCCATCGACTCGTCCTGGCTGATCGCGGACTGGAGGGCGATCAACGGCCGGGGCGCCGGCTTGGGGCACTCGAGCTGGGCGAAGGCAGGCAGCGCGAAGAGGGCCGCGACAGCGAGAACGGGGGTTTTCATGGCGGCGAAAATCTAGCCGCTTCAGGGGTGGTTGGCGCGATTGGTTCGCTGGCTGAGCGCACCTCCGAGCACCTTTGCGCCTTTGGGGACGTCCCTTGAGGTCTTCAAGCCGAAGACGGCGGTCTCCAGCTTGTCGAGGCGGCGCTCGAACGAGCGGCTGACCGAAACCTGGGTGACGAGTTCGGTGACTGCACCCAGCACGCCCTTGGTGGTCACCCGAATCTCTTCGAGGCCCGCACGCATCTCGGCGAAAACCCGGGTGGACTCCCGCGTCGCGTCACTGGGCCGACGTCGCGCGCCCAACGGCCCCTTCAGGGGGGTGTGGCGCGGATCCGATCGGCATCGCGCACAGCTTCGATCGTCGCAATCGCACCTTCGAGCACCTTTGCGCCTGCCGGGCTCTCGAAGCGTTGGGCAGCGCGGAGCTCGGCGACTGCCTCGTCGTAGTGCTTGAGCTGGCTGAGCGCGGAGGCGAGCTGCTGGTGCGTGCTCGAGGAGGGGGAGAGGCGGACTGCCGTGCGGTACCCCTCGAGGGCGCGGGCGGTGAGCCCTTGCTGGAGGTCGACGCCGGCCTCGAGGAGCGTCAGGGTGAGGCGCTGGTTGGAGTCGACCGCGCTGGAGTTGGCGCGGGCGAGCAGCGCGCGGGCCTCGGACCACTTCTTCTCGGTGATCAACGTCTGGACCCGCTCGCGGGTCAGCTCGAAGTGGCCGGGCCAGCGCTTGAGGCCTTCGTCGAGGGCTTTGGCCGCGGCTTCGGGGTGACCGTCGGCGCGCTCGAGGCTGGCCCGGGCGAGGGCCAGGGCGGGGGTGGGCGCCAGGGTCGCGTCGGCGTCGTCGAGGATCTTCCGGGCGTCGGAGGAGCGGTGGAGCGACGAGAGGTTGCTCACTGCGCCGAGGATGACCTCCTCGATCCCCGGCTCGAGGGGACGTTCGAGGGCCGTGCGCAGCAGCAGCTCGGTGGCGAGTTCGGGGCTCACCGACGCGGCGACTGGCTGCACCCAGATGAGGCTGCCGTCGGTGAGGATCCACAGCTCGTCGACGTTCTTCGCGTACGTCGCCGCCTCGCGGATGATCGGCGGGCTGTTGACCGAGCTCTGGAACGCCAGGCGGTACTCGAGCAGCGCCTGCGAGCGCTTGCCCAGCTTGCGCAGGGAACGGGCGGCGACGAGGTGGGCGCCGCTGTCGCGGGGGAAGAGCCACAGCGCCCGGTTGGCGAACGCGAGCGCGGCCTTGGGGTCCCCCTCGGCGAGCCAGGCGGTTGCCATCACGTCGTAGAGGTAGAAGTCAGACGGGTGGGCGTCGATCTCCGGCAGCGCCGCGGCCTGGAGCTTCGCGGCAGGCAGGCCCGTCTTGGCCAGGGTCGTCAGGCGTGTCTCGGAGGCCGAGAGCGTGTCGAAGCCCCGCCAGGCGCCGAGAGCGCCGACGAGGGCGAGGCCGGCGGCGACGGGCCACAGCGGGAGGCGGCGGAAGATCAGGGCGTCGGAGGAGCCGGCGACCACGCCGAGCACGGCCGCGAGCGGCACGCAGACGCCGGGGAACTCGAGGTTGAAGTCGGCGAGGTTGTGGACCGCGACCGCGACGCCGGCCAGGAGCGCAGCGTACTCCCAGGCCGATCGCCCGCTTCCCTTCCAGAGCCGCCACAGGGCAAGGCCAGCGCCGACCGCGAAGGCCATCGCCAATGGGACTCCGACCTCTGCGGTCCATTGGAGGACGATGTTCTCGGGGTGGGTAAACGTCTTTCCGGTGTGCTCGGCGTAGTAGCGGGTGAAGGCGACCTCGTAGGCGCCGCGGCCTGTGCCGAAGCGCCAGCAGTCCCGCACCAGCTCGAGCGCATGTGGCCATTGGGCGAACTTGTTGATCGCGCTGCTCGTGTCCGAGAAGCGCGCGACCAACCGATCGCCGATCAGCCCAGCCCCCGCCAGCAGCGAGACGGCGATGATCAGCGAGAGTCGGAGCGCATTCGGAAGTCCCCCGTCCGTCTCGCTTCGCATGCGAAACAGCGCGATCACGACCATCACGCCCTGCGCGAGGATGAAGACGCCAATCCCGGCGCGGGAGTTCGAGATCAGCACTCCGGCGCAGCACGCCAACCAGCACAGCCCCCAACCCAAACGGCGGATTGGCTCCCGGCTCTCCAGCAACAGGCCCGCGGCGAGCGTGCCCGCGAGGATCAAAAATCCGGCGAGGTGATTCGGATTCCCGAACGGCGTCAGCAGCGGCGGCGTCGCCTGCTTGAAGCGGTAGACGCCGAACAGCTCTTCGATGCCAAAAAGGGCGTGGAGCCCGCCGAGCAGGACCAGCACCCCACCGGTGATGGCAACGCATTGGAGCGGCAAGAGCCGGTTCGAGCGAGCGTTCCGCGTCACGTGAAGCGCGGTCAGCACCGTGGCGGCCGACAGCATCCACTTGAGGGCTTCTCTCCAGGTCGCGCTCGAGTCGAGCGAGATCGGCCGCCAGGACGCGAGTCCAAGCGGGGTGAGCGCGAAGTCTCGAACTCCAGCAGCGATCGGGCTGGCGAGGTCGAGCAGGGGCGGGGGTAGCGGAACCACCTGGAAGAGGCAAACACCCCCGACGGCGAGCGGCACCGCGGCCAGCATCGGCACCTTGACGTCCCGCCGGCCCCGGACGGAGAAGCCGAACGCGGCCAGGACAATCGGTAGCAGAGCGAGGGCTGCCCAGCCGGGGACTCCCCCCATCAACAACGGAGCCAACACCACCGTCCCGCAAAGTAGGACGCGCGCCGGCTCGACCCCCCTGAGTCGGGAGCGACGGGAAGGTCTCGGCGTGGGCTCCCGTGGGGCCGTGGCTGCCTCGCTCACCGGCTGTGGTTCCACCCGGCGAGTGAGGTATTCATCGGCCCGGTGTACTTACTCCATTTAGAGCGTTGGCTGGGGACCCTCGAAGCCGACGTGAAGGCGCGTGAGTTGGGTGTCCTCGCCCGGCTGCTGACCGGCGCGGTGCGACTCGAGCACCTCGGCCCGGAGCAGCTCGACCGGGTCCGCCAAAGCGCCGAGCAGCACGGCGTCCTTGGGCTCTTGCCGGGCGGCGGGCCGGAGTGGGATGCCGCGCAGCGCGCGCTGCAGACCCGCTCGATGCGGGCCTTGAGGTTCACCCTGCGGGCCGTCGCCGCCGTCGAGTCGGCGGGGATTGCTTGCCTGGTCCTCAAGGGCGCCGCCTCGGGTGCCCGCTGGGCGGAGCCAACCGCGCGACAGCAATCGGACCTCGATCTGCTGGTGAGCCGCGCTGACCTGCCAGCCGCGTCACAGGCGTTGATCGAGGCTGGGCTCGCCGAGCCTGCCTTCCTGCCGGGGGAGCACGTCCACAACGCGTCGCTCCAACCGAAGGAGCGGAGCGGCCTGCTGATCGAGCTGCATCACTCGCTCAACAGCAACCACGAGATCACCGCCAGTGTCCCCGAGTTGTTGGCCCGGCGGGTGTGGCTGCCGACCCCGCAAGGCAAGGTGCCGGCGTTTGCGCTCG
>JAYVRT010000335.1:0-2022 GCA_043776025.1 Archangiaceae bacterium
CGGCGGCGATCGCCGCCTCGATCGCCAGATCCCGCGCCTCGTCGAACTCGCCGAAGACGTAGTCGTCGCCGCTGGCGGAGATCAGCTGCCCCGGGTGGAGCACCTGCTCCGACTGACCAGGAACCACGAGCCGCCAGAAGCCCTGGTGAACCAGCCGCACGTCGGTGCCCAGCACATGCGTCCCCTGCAGCGGAATCCGCTTCGCGGTGAACGTCTTCGGGTCGAGCTGCTTGAGCCAGGCGCCCATCAACGACGCCCGGAGCGCACCTGTTAGCCTTCGGCCTTCTCGCGCTTGCGATCGCGGTCCGCGCGGTAGCGCTCGTTGAACGCCAGCTGACGCTTGCGCATCCGCACGTTCTTCGGCGTCACTTCGACCAGCTCGTCTTCGCCGATCCACTCCAGGCACTTCTCCAGGCCCATCTCGACCGGAGGGGTGAGGATCACGTTGTCATCGCGGCCCGCGGCGCGGACGTTGGTCAGCTTCTTCTCGCGGCAGCAGTTGACGTCGAGGTCCGAGGGGTGGGCGTTCTCGCCGATGATCATCCCCTCGTAGACCTGCACGCCGTTGGTGACGAAGAGCTTGCCGCGCTCCTGAATGCTGAAGAGCGCGTAGGGCACGGTGTCGCCGAAGCGATCGCTGATGATCGCGCCGTTGCTCCGGCGGGGGATGTAGCCGAACCACGGCTCGTACCCGTCGAACTGGCTGGACATGATCCCCTCACCCTTGGTGATCGTGAGGAACTCCGACCGGAAGCCGACCAGCCCGCGCGCGGGGATGCGGAACTGCAGCCGGGTGCGGCCGCCGCCCAGCTGGTCCATGTTCACCATCCGGCCTTTCCGCGGCCCGAGGCGTTCGGTGACGACACCGACCGAGGTCTCCGGCACGTCGCAGACCATCAGCTCCATCGGCTCGTGCCTCACCCCATCGACCATCTTGGTGATCGGCTCGGGGTTAGAGGCGGTGAGCTCGAAGCCCTCGCGGCGCATCGTCTCGATGATCACCGCCAGCTGGAGCTCTCCGCGGCCCACCACCCGGAAGGTGTCGGGGGCCTCGGTCTCTTCGACGCGAATCGAGACGTTCCGATACGATTCCTTCATCAGTCGGTCGCGCAGGTTCCGCGAGGTCACGTACTTGCCTTCGCGCCCGGCGAGCGGCCCGTCGTTGACCTTGAACATCATCATCATCGTCGGCTCGTCGACCTTGATCCGCGGCAGCGCCAGCGGGCGGTCGACCGCGCAGATCGTGTCGCCGATGGACAGGTTCTCGATTCCCGCGATCGACACCAGCTCACCGGGGCCGGCGTCCGCGATCTCGACCCGCTTGAGGCCGGAGAAGCCGTAGAGCTTCACGATCTTGCCCGTCTCGACCTTGTCGTTCTCGCGCACGATCGACACCGGCATCGCCGTCGCCAGCCGACCAGAGTTGACCCGCCCGACCGCGAGGCGGCCGACGTAGTCGTCGTAGTCGAGGTTGCAGATCAGCAGCTGGGTCGGCGCGTCGGCGGGCGGAGCCACCGGGGGCGAGATGTGGTTGATGATCGCGTCGAACAGCGGCTTTAGGTTCGTGCCCGGCTCTTCCAGCCGCAGCGACGCCTGGCCCTCACGGGCGACCGCGTAGAGCACCGGGAACTCGAGCTGGGTCTCATCGGCGCCCAGGTCGATGTACAGCGAGTAGACTTGATCGAGCACGTCGCGCGCCCGGGCGTCCTTGCGGTCGATCTTGTTGATCACCAGCACCGTCTTCAGGCCCAGGCCCAGCGCCTTGGTGAGCACGAAGCGGGTCTGGGGCAGGGGGCCTTCTGCGGCGTCCACCAGCAGCAGCACGCCGTCGACCAACCGCAGCCCGCGCTCGACCTCACCGCCGAAGTCGGCGTGGCCGGGGGTGTCGATGATGTTGATCTGGTGACCCAGGTATTGCACGGCGGTGTTCTTCGCCATGATCGTGATGCCCTTCTCACGCTCGAGGTCATTGCTGTCCATGACCCGCTCGGTGAGCGCCTCGTTGGCCCGGAACACGCCCTG
>JAYVRT010000336.1:0-6505 GCA_043776025.1 Archangiaceae bacterium
AGCTCGGGGTGACGATCGGCAGCCTGCTCGCGGTGCCGGTCTCCGCCGATGGTCAGATCATCGGCGCGCTCGAGCTGCTCAACAAGAAGGGCGGCTTCGACGAGGGCGACGAACGGCTGGCGACCCTGCTCGCGGGGCAGGCGGGCCGGGCGATCGCGCTGCGCCGGTCGCGCGACGAGGGCGAACGCAAAGCGCGGATGGCGGCGATCGGGATGATGCTCTCCGGCGTGCTCCACGACGTGCGCACCCCGATGACGGTGATCGCCGGCTACGCCGAGCTGCTCGCCGACGAGGACGACCCCAGGGAACGCAAGGCCGCGGCGCAGATCATCCTCTCCCAGCTCGACCACCTCAACGCGATGACCCGGGAGACGATTGCCTTCGCCCGCGGCGACATCAAGGTGCTCGCCCGCAAGGTCTACCTCCACGCCTTCTTGAAGGAGGTCGGCGAGCAGCTGCAGCAAGAGTTCGCCCCGACGAAGATCGAGCTCAAGCTCCAGGCGAACTACACCGGCACCGCCAAGTTCGACGAGAACAAGCTCAAGCGTGTCGTTTACAACCTCGCCCGCAACGCGATCGAGGCGATGCCCAAAGGAGGCAAGTTTACCATCAGCGTTGACCGCGAGGACGAGCAGTTGGTGTTGCGCTTCTGGGACAACGGGCCCGGGATTCCTCCGGAGATCGCCGACAAGCTCTTCGGTTCGTTCGTCACCGCCGGGAAGAAGAACGGCACCGGCCTCGGCCTCGCGATCGTGAAGACGATCGCCGAGGAGCACGGCGGCACGGTGGAGTGCAAGAGCAAGCCGGGCAAGGGCACCACCTTCGAGTTCAGGATCCCCGCGGGGACGCCGGCGGATTAGTTGTTCGACCGGAACAGCCGCATCCGTGGAGTGCCGCTCATCTCGAGGAAGAAGCCGAAGCTGAACTTCACCGAGGTGTCCGCCTGCACCAGCCCAGGGGGCGGGTTGGGGAAGGGCTGCGCCCGCTCGAACGATTGGATCGCCTCGAGGTCGAGGAAGTCCACCCCGCAGCTCTTCTCGACGTAGATCTCCTTGACGTTGCCGCGGTCGGTCAACGTCACGTTGAGTACGGTGTAGCGATCGCGCCCGCCGTAGACGTTGCCGGTGGGGTCGCGCAGGTGCAGCTGGGCGCCGGGGTTCCAGTGCATCCCCACCGACTGCTTCACCCGGTTGAAGAAGCTCGCGTACTTCCATTCCTTGGTGTTGAGGAAAGTGCCTTCGCCCTCGTCCACGTCCTGCAGGTGATCGTTCGCCGCCGCGCCGGAGATCTTGTCCAGCACCGCCGGCGAGGGCAACAGGTTCGCCGCGCCGGGATCTCCCTCGCGGCCGGTCGAGGTGTCCTCGGTCTCTCCGCTGCCCTGCTGCACCCGCAGCCGCTTCGAGTTGCCCTGCACCTGCTCGCTCTCGCTGCGGTTGCTGATGTCCGCGCCGGGCCCTTCGGTCTTCTCCCGCATCGCGATCTCCGAGCGGGCCTTCTGATCGGGCAGCTCGAACACTGCCTTGCGCTGCGACGGCTCCTTCAGCGGGCGATCGTCCTGGCCCAGGCCGTGGTTGCCCGCCGCCTGCGCCTTGTCGACCGCGTCCCGGCCGCTGCCCTCGTTGGGGTTGGGCGAGGTCCGCTTCGGCGCGGCGTTTCGGTAGAACGGCGTCTGCTCCTTCGCCCGGCTCTCCTTCTTCGTCGCGTTGCTCGACTCCGCGAGGTACTTGGCGTTCGGGTCGACCTCGTTGTTCCCCGGCGCGACGTCCACCACCTGGCCCTTGGGCTTGGGGTCCACCGGCTCTTCCGGCTTCTTCTTCTCCGCCGGTTCCTTGCGCGTCAGCCGCTCGTCCTTCAGCCCCGGCTGGGCCTGGCCCCGGTTGCTCGCCCACTGCTGGGGTGTCAGGCCCCGCAGCACCACCGGCCGCGAGGTCGCCTTCTTGTGCGCCCCCTCGGGCACGTTCAGCTTCAACATCGAGATGAACAGCAACACGACGACGAAGATCGCGTGCCCCACCAACGCCAGCACCGACGCCAACGCTCCGCGCTTGAGCGCGGAGTGTCGACGGGGTGGAGCGGGCAGGGGGACGAGGGGCACGGTTCACCGACGATTCTAACGTCGGTTGGCCCGGGCGGCATTCCAACCCCCCCCGCCGGCCTTCAGTAGATGGGAGCGACGACCGCGCCGTTGTAGTAGTGGGCCAGAATCTCCCGGTAGCTCTGGCCCGCTTCGGCCCGGCCGATCGCTCCTGTCTGACACATACCCACCCCGTGGCCCCAGCCGCCGCCGGTGAAGACCCAGGTGGCAGGCCGCCCCTTCGCGTCTTTCTCGAGGCGGACCTCGAACATCGCGCTGTTGAGGTTGCCGAACAGCTTGCGGATGTTGAGCTCGCCGCGCAGCTGGGTCGCGCCGTTCTCCCCCGACAGGTTGAGCAGGCGCGCCCGGCCGGACACACCCCGGTCGGCGACGGTGAGGGTGAAGATGCTGCCCAGCTTGAGCGAAGCCGTCTTTTCGTCGACCTCCTTCGCCGTCAGCCGCTTCTCCCAGCGGTAGCGCGAGGGCTGGGCGAAGCTGCTCAGCCGGCAGGCGTGGGGCGCCTCGGTGGAGAGAAATTCCGACAGCTTGTCGGGAGCCACCTTCGCCTTGAACCCGGGGAGGATGTCCGGCACTCCGCGCAGCGACGGGTTGGGCACGCCGCCCCAGACGATCTCGTTGTTCTCGGTGTGGCCCCCGCAGACGGCGCTGTACACCGAGTCCACCAGCCGACCGGAGGCGTCGAAGATCGCCTCACCCCGGGTGGCCTCGACCGCAGCGTTGGTGGTCGCCGCCTCGCCGGAGACGCCCTTGTAGACCGCGCAGTGCTGCTCGGTGCACAGCAGGTATGGGTCGGCGAGGTGCTTCAAACCGATCTTCGCCAGCACCTCGCCGCGGGCGGTCACCGCCTGGGCCTTGAGCGCCTCGAGGTGCGCCTTGGCGAAGATCTCCGACGGGACCAGGCCCTTGAGCAGATCCTCCAGGCCGATGAGGTTGATCGCCGCCAGCCGCCCGCCGCGGTCGGCGCACAGCTCGAGCGAGCCGCGGAAGCTTCGATCTTCGAAGGCGTGGAAGTCGTAGCCGACGCCGAACTCGACCTTCTTCACCTCGATCGTCGAGGCGCCTTCGGGCTCGGCGATGATCCGGTCTTGCGCCAGGCCCACCGAGTTTCCGTCGGCGTCGAGCACCTCGAGGATGGCCGTCGGCGGCCTCTGCAGCTCCTCGACCAGCGAGGTCCGGACCCCGAACTGCTGGAGGATCTCCGCCTGGCGCGCCTGGGCCTGCTCCAGCGGGCGCGCCGGCTCGTCGACCATCAGCAGCGCCCGGCGGTTGTCGATCACCTTGCCCGCCAGCCCGAAGACCCCGCCGAGCACCCGGGAGTTGAGCTTCATCCCCTGCGCCTCGAGCTCGACCTGGGCCGTCGCCAGCCCGGCCTTGTCGAGGAACTGGAACTCGGCGATCTGAATCGCCGCCACCACCACCCCGGGCGTCGACCCGCGGATCTTCACCGTCCAGCTCTGGCCCGGCGCGGTGTCGATCGTCTTCTCGATCTTCCCCAGCAGCTTCAGCTTCAGCCGGCCCCGCGAGGCGAAGGAGACGCTCACAGCGTTCTCCATCAGCCGCACCGGGACGATCGGGTTCCCGCTCTTGAAGTCCACCCGGCGCGTCGTCGGCTCGGGCGGCGCGGGGAGGTCGATCGGCGCCGCGGCGGGAGCGGGTTCAGGTGGGGCGGGGACTGCGATGGCCTTCACCGGCTCGACCGGGCGCGCCGGCGCGGGGACGGTGGCGCAGGCGCAGACGAGGAGCCAGGCAGAGAGGTACTTCACTTTGAGAAGGCGGCACCCGGATTCGAACCGGGGAATGAGGGTTTTGCAGACCCTTGCCTTACCACTTGGCTATGCCGCCGTGAGCCGCGGCTTATACGCACCGCGACTTCGGTGGGTCAACAATCGCAAAGCGGGTCAGGCGCCCCGGCGTAGACTGCCCGGCCCTATGTCATCCGGATTCGCGATGTACTCCGAGGAGCATCAGGCCTTTCGCCAGACGGTCCGCCAGATCGTCGACAAGGAAATGCGCCCCTTCGCGGCGAAGTGGGACGAGGCGGAGGAGTTCCCAATCGGGCTCTACAAGACGTGCGCCTCCCACGGCTTCTTCGGCCTGAAGTACCCCGAGGTCTACGGTGGCACCGACGCCGGGTTCCTCTACGAGGCGGTGCTCACCGAGGAGCTGGCCCGGTGCGGCAGCGGCGGGGTGGCGGCAGGCATCGGCGCGCAGATGACGATCGGCACCGCGCCGATCAACTCCTTCGGCACCCACGAGCAGAAGCTCAAGTACCTGAAGCCGGCGATCGCCGCCGAGAAGCTCGGGGCCTTCGCCGTCACCGAACCGTCGGCCGGCAGCGACGTCGCGGGGATGCTCAGCTTCGCCCGGCGCGACGGCGATCACTGGGTCCTCAACGGCAGCAAGACGTACATCACCGGGGGCGTCCGCGCCGACTACGTGATCGTCGCCTGTAAGACACGCAAGGACGAGGGCCACAAGGGCCTGTCGATGCTGATCGTCGACAAGGGCACCCCGGGGTTCACTGTCGGCCGGAAGCTGAAGAAGCTCGGCTGGCGCGCCTCGGACACCGCTGAGCTCTTCTTCGAGGACTGCCGGGTGCCGAAGGAGAACCTGCTGGGGGAAGAGGGCCAGGGCTTCTACCAAATCATGGGCAACTTCGCGTGGGAGCGCCTGTCGTTGGCGCTGGGCGCGGTGGGCGCCGCCGACGACATTCTCTTGAACGCGATCGCCTACGTGAAGGAACGCAAGGCGTTCGGCAAGACGGTCGGCCAGTTCCAGGTGGTCCGCCACCGGCTCGCCGAAATGGCCACCGAGCTCGAGGCGTCGCGGCAGTTGACCTACCACGCGCTGAGGCTGCACGCGGCGGGCGAGTTCGCCCTCGGACAAACTGCGATGGCAAAGAAGCTGGCGACCGAAATGTGTTGCAAGATCGCCGACCAGGCGCTGCAGCTGCATGGAGGCGCGGGGTACATGATGGAGTACGACATTCAGCGGCACTGGCGCGACGCACGGCTGGGGCCGATCGGCGGCGGCACTTCCGAGATCATGAACGAGATCATCTGCAAACAACTGGGACTCTGACCATCCATGCGGGAACAGCTTTCTTTGTCTGACGTCGTGCCGGTGCTTCGCGCCGACCTGAAGATCGGCGAGCCGATGCCGGGCCGCGGTGAGTCGGAGATCCGCGTCGAGCACCCGGTGACGGCGAAGGCGCTGATGCTCAAGGGCTTCGAGGTCTCGCTCGCCCGAATGCTCAACGGCCGGCGCACCGCCGAAGAGGTGCTCTCGGCGGCGGGCCAGATCGGGCTGCCGCTGTCACTCGAGAGCTTCAACGGCTTCCTCCACAAGCTGCACAAGGAAGGCTTCCTCACCGAGCTGCCGGCGAAGGTGCCCGACGACATCACCACCTGGGAGGCCCGGTCGGAGTGGAACGAGGAGATCCGCCGCCTGTTCCAGGAGGCCTTGCGCGAGGCCCGCGCCGATCGCTTCGTCGCCGCCAAGTCGCGGCTCGACGCACTGCTCGCCCGGGCCCCGGCGACCAAGGAGGCCCAGCAGCTGCTCCACTGGGTGATGCAGCGGCTGCGGCCGGCCGGGGCGATGACCTCGGGCCAGAAGGAGCCCTCGTTTCACGACGTCTTCGCCGAGGTCGAGCGCAGCTGGTTCGCCGAAGGAGACCTCAAGTCCCAGGCCAACGAACGGGCGGCGATGGAGCTGCCGACCGAGCAGGAGCCGACGATTCCCCCGGTGAAGTCCCGCAAGGGGCTGGTGATCGGCCTCGGCCTTGTCGGAGTGATCGCCGCGGCGCTGCTGGTGCCGATGCCCCGCAGCGTCACCGCCCCCTTCACCCTCGTGCCCCGGGGGCTCACCCCGGTGACCATCGAGCGCGCCGGCACCCTGGCGGCGGTCTCGGTCGCCTATGGGCAGTGGGTCACCAAGGGCACCACGCTCGCCACTTTCGATACCGCCGGCGCTCAGAAGAAGATCGCCCCGCTCGAGGCCCGGCTCGCTGACGCGCAGAAGAAGACCAAAGCGAACCAGGCCCAGCCGAAGAAGCTGCAGGACGCGAAGGCGAAGCTCGACAAGGCGAACACCGTCGCCAAGGCGGACCTCGCGGAGATCGACAAGCTCAAGGCGAAGCTCAAAGGAAAGAAGTCTCCCGCGCTCACCAAGTTGGAGAAGAAGCTCGCTGCCGACACCGCCGCCCTCACCGCCGCCCAGGGCGTCGTCAACGCGCTCTCCGCGCCGCCGCCGGGCAACGTCCCCGCCGAGCTGTCGGTGCTGACCTCGGAGCTCGCGCTGGCGAAGGCGCAGGCCGCCGAGCCGCCGGTGGTTGCCCCCGCCGACGGCTTCGTCCTCGAGCTCAACGCCAAGGCCGGTCAGCCGATCGCCGCGGCGCTGCTGGTGCCGATG
>JAYVRT010000337.1:0-2020 GCA_043776025.1 Archangiaceae bacterium
GCGGAGCCCCGCTGTCGAGCACCCAACCGGTGGATCCCCCGGGGAATCTGGAGGTCGCGGACGTAGACGGAGACGGCAACCCCGACATCGTCGCGAGCAGCTCCGGCAGCGGGGCGGACGTAGCGGTGCTCCGCGGCAACGGCGACGGGACCTTCAAGACGGTGCAGCACTCGTCGGCGGGCTTCACGGTCTTCAAGGTGCACGTCGGAGACTTCGATCGCGACGGCAAGCTCGACGCAGTGGTCACCGGCCATCAGCCTCAAGGAGCGGTGCTGATGCACGGCAACGGCGACGGCACGTTCGCGGCCGCCCAGTCCCTGCCAGGGCTCGTCTTCGGGACAGTGATCTCTCCTGACCTCAACGGCGATGGAAAGCTCGATCTCGTCGCTGCGTTCGGCACCGGCTTCAGCGTCCTGCTTGGCGACGGCGACGGCGGCTTGAAGAATCTGGGCACCTTTGGCGGCGTCGGCGAAGCGCGAGACGTCGCGGCGGCCGACCTCGACTCCGACGGAGTGCTCGACCTGGCGGTCGTCGACTACTCGAACGGCAAGGTCCAGGTGGTCCTCACCCACTGCAAGCCTTGAACGCTACTCCGCGGCGGCGTCGCCGAAGCCCAGCTGGGCGCGCAGCCAGCGCACCTCGAGGGCCCGATCGGCGAACGCCACCGCGCTCGGCTCGGCGTGCGTCGCCAGCCTGCGCCAGTCGGCCTCGTCGCCGGTGCCCACGACGCGGGCCCCGGGAAGGTCATCTCCGAGCTGCTCGGCGTCGGCCGCCGCCTGGCGCAGAGACTGATCGCGAAAGACAGGGACGAGCTCACGAACCGCGTCGACCCAATCCAGGGTGACGCGCGCCCCCGCCGGGAGCACCACGGCGATCCGCCGCTGGAGATCCTCGCCCCGCAGCGCGAGGGTGCGCGAGAGGTAGGAGGGCGTCCCCGCCGCCAGCCGCGCGCGGACGAGATCGATCAGGTCGAGCGGGAACTCGCGTTGGGCAACGAGCACCACGTCGAGCGTGGCGTAGGGGTCCACCGCGAGGCGCGCATCGATCGCCCGGGCGATCGCGTCGCGCTTGCTGAAGAGGTCCGCCCCGTCGAACCAGAGCGCGACGTGCTGGGCGCCGGGGGCCGCGGGGGCCGGCTTCTCGAGGTCGACGTGAAACACGTCCGGCATCTGGGGCCGGGCGCTCGTCTCCACCAGGTGGGGCCGGGGCAGCTCGTCGAGGCGGCGATCGAGCCGGGCCTCGGCGCGCTCCAGGGTGCGGCGCAGCGCCTGGGCGTCCATCGTCCCCGTGCGCAGCACCCGGTACGGCGGCGCGGGGTCGAACACCACGCCGTCCGCCGCGGCGGTGGTGCGCATCGCCGTCCCGGGCAGCAGTGAGAGCGCGAACACCTGCGCCTCGTCGGCGAGCCCGTGGTCGTTGAGGAAGTCGATGCCCCGCATCACGTCGTCCTCGGTGTCGCCCGGCAGCCCGACGATCAGGTCCACCAGCAGTTCGATGCCGACGTCGTGCAGCAGCTTCGCCGCGGCGGCGACCTTCTCGGGGCTGCCTCCGCGCTTCACCGCCTTGAGGGTCTTCGGGTTCACCGACTGCAGCCCGATCTCCAGCTTGGTGAAGCCGGCCTTTGCCAGCTGTGCGGCGTGGGCCGCGGTGAGGCCCTCGGCGCGGACCTCGGCGAAGAACGACGCCGAGCGATCGGGGTTCACCCGCGCCAGCGCGTCGAGCAGCGCCTCGAAGTCGGGCCGGTGGTTGAAGGTCGGGTCGAGGAAGACGATCTCCCGGGCGCCCTTGGCCCGCAGTGAGCCGACGAGCTCGGCGCTGCGCTCGACGTCGAGGACCCGCAGCACGCTGCTGCTGCGCGGGTAGAAGCAGAAGGTGCAGTGCGAGCGGCAGCCACGCACCGTCTCGAGGTACGTCGAGCGATCCGGATCCACCGCCACCAGGCCCTCGGTGTAGGGCGAGGGGTAGCGGGTGAGCGCGAAGTTCGCGTTGGCCGCCGGGCCGAAGGGCGACAGACTGCCGG
>JAYVRT010000338.1:0-6500 GCA_043776025.1 Archangiaceae bacterium
ATGGGCTGCGCCGCGGGGCACGGCCTCAACTACGACAACGTGCGGGCGATCGTCCGGATCGCGGAGATCGACGAGCTGAACATCGGCCACGCGATCGTCGCCCGGGCGGTGCTGGTCGGGTTCGACCGCGCGGTGCGCGAGATGGTCGACCTGCTGCGGACCCCATGAAGCGAGCCCTCAACGCGGCGCAGATGCGGGAGCTCGACGCCGCGGCGGCCGAGCACGGGATGCCGTCGTCGATCTTGATGGAGAACGCCGGGGCGGCGCTGGCGGCCACCGCGCTCGAGCTCTCCGGGCCCCAGGGGCGCTTCCTCGTGCTGTGCGGGCTGGGCAACAACGGGGGCGACGGGCTGGTGGCCGCGCGAAAGCTGTCCTCGGCCGGCCGGATGGTGAACGTCGAGCTGATGGGGCTGCCCGACGCGCTCGAGGGCGAGCCGCACCGCAACTTCAAGGCGCTCAAGGCGGGGGGGATCTCCGTCGGGCCGATCGGCGACGACGTCCCCGTCGGGCCGGGCGACGTGGTGATCGACGCGCTGCTCGGCATCGGGCTCTCGCGTCCACCCGACGCGAAGTACGCCGACGCGATCGGGCGGATCTCCTCCTGGCGCGCCGCCGGAGCGAAGGTGGTCGCGGCGGATCTGCCGTCGGGCCTCCAGAGCGATCAAGGCACTCCGCTGCAGCCCTGCGTCACCGCCGACGCCACGCTCTCGTTCGGGTTCCTGAAGATCGGGCAGGCGCTGGAGCCGGGCGCGACGCTCTGCGGCCGGATCGAGGTGGTCGACATCGGGATCCCCCGGGCCGCCAGCGCGAGCCTCAAGGATCCCGCCACCTACCTGCTCGAAGAGAACGACGTGAAGGGCCGGCTGGCCCCGCGACGGCCGGACACCCACAAGGGCAGCTACGGCCACGTGCTGGTGGTCGCGGGCAGCTGGGGCAAGACGGGGGCCGCGGCGCTGGCGGGGATGGCGGCGCTGCGCTCGGGCGCCGGCCTGGTCACGGTCGCGACCCGCCCGGAGTCGATGATCCCGGTGATGGCGCACTGCCCGGAGTTGATGGGCGTCGAGTTGGTGAGCGACGGGCCGCTGGGCGTCGCCGATCTCAACACCCTGCTCGACGCCGCCGAGGACAAGCAGGCGGTGATCTTCGGCCCGGGGATCGATCGCGGCCCCGACACCGCGAAGCTGCTCGGCGCGCTGCTCGAAGAGCTGACGATTCCGTGCGTGATCGACGCCGACGGGCTCAACGCGATCGCTGGGAACCTCGAGCTGCTCAAGCGGGCCAAGGGCGATCTGCTGCTCACCCCGCACCCGGGCGAGATGGCGCGGCTGCTGGGGAAGACGACCGAGGTGATCCAGAACGATCGGATCGCGGCGGTGCGTTCGATCGCGCTCAACACCCAGGTGGTGGTCGCGCTCAAGGGCGCGCGGACGTTGATCGCCCGTGAGGACGGCACGGTCTTCATCAACCCCACCGGCAACGCGGGGATGGCCACCGCCGGCACCGGCGACGTGCTCTCCGGCGTCTGCGGGGCGCTGCTCGGCCAGGGGCTGTCTCCCGAGGACGCGGCGATCACCGGCTGCTACGCCCATGGCCTGGCAGGCGACCTGGTGCTCGCGCGCCGCGGGAAGATGGGACTGATGGCCAGCGACCTCCTCGACGGCCTGGGAGAGGTCTGGGTGCGGTGGGGCCGGTAGAGGTCATCACCCGCTCGGCCGAGGAGACCCGCGGGCTCGGTCTTGAGCTGGGGGGCCTGCTGCGCGAAGGCGACGCCGTCGGGCTCACCGGCGAGCTCGGGGCAGGGAAGACCCAGCTGGCCCGCGGCGTGGCCGAGGGGGCCGGCGTCGATCCGGGTGACGTGTCCAGCCCCACGTTCTCGATCGTCCAGTCGTATCCAGGCAAGACCGTGACGCTGCACCACGCGGACCTCTACCGGCTGCGCGGCGAGGACGAGCTGTACGCGACTGGCTTTTTCGACCTTGAAGGGGCGCTGCTGGTGGAGTGGATCGATCGGGTGCCGTCGGCGTTGCCCGAAGAGGCGCTGAGGATCACGCTCGAGGTGGTCGACGCACAGACCCGGCGCCTGAAGGCGAGCGCCCGCGGCGCCCGGCATCAACAGCTGCTGCGCGACTGGCTGGGAGCTACGCCGCCCGGCGGCCCTTCTTCGGCTGGATGAAGTCGAGCAGCAGTTGGTTGACGCGCGCGGGCTGCTCGGCGTGGACGAAGTGGCCGCAGTGCGGCACCGGCTCGATCCGCAGATCGGCGACGTACTTGCGGGTCGGCGGGATGACGTCGTCGAACCCGAGCGCGGGGTCGTCCAGGCCCCAGATCAGCATCGTCTCGGCGCGGATCGTCTCGTACGGCGCCGCCTTGCCCCGCCGCTTCAGCAGGTCGGAGATCGCCGCCCGGTACCAGCCGACCATCGCCTGCGCCGCCCCGGGCTTCTGAATCGCGTCGCGGATCGGGCGCAGCTCCTCGGCGGAGAAGTTTGTCCGGTCGACGGAGACTCCCCGCAGCTGCCGCACCACCTCGGCGGCGTCGTTTCGCGTCAGCAGCCACTCGGGCAGAGCGGGGATCTGGAAGAAGAACATGTACCAGCTGCGCGCCAGCTGCCGCGGGCTGGAGAACGCGATGTCGGTGATCCCCGCCGGGTGAGGGCAGTTGAGGATCACCAGCTTCTCGACCCGCTCGGGCCGGGTGGCGCCCAGGTGCCAGGCGACCGCGCCGCCCCAGTCGTGGCCGACGACGTGGGCGGTGGGGCCAGCGCCGAGCGACTCGATCAACATGCAAACGTCGCGGGTGAGGGTGTCGAGGTCGTAGGGGCCCTGCTTGTCGGTCTCGCCGTAGCCGCGCAGATCCGGCGCGATCACCCGGAAGCCGGCGTCGGAGAGCGCGACGAGCTGGTGCCGCCAGGACCACCAGCACTCGGGGAAGCCGTGCAGCAACACCACCGTCGGTCCCTTGCCCCGCGCGACGTAGTGCATCCGCAACTCGCCGAGCTGGACGAAGTGGTGTTGGACGTCGAGGTCGTCGGGGGTCATCCGGCGCTCTCTACCGCGACCGCCACTGTTTCAGGAGAGCAGATCGCGGCAGGCCAGCCGTTCGAACTTCAGGGACGGCCCGACGCCCACGACGTGCTCTTCCGGCACCTCGGCCCAGACCTGGTCGTGCCACAGCGGCTCGCTGGCGATCATCTGCGCGCCGTCTGCTTCGGAGGTGAACAGCGTGCGCCCCCGGCGCGAGCCGACCATCACCGTGCCGTTGCTGACGAGGAAGTTGGTCGCCGACTGGGGCGTGCCCGGCTCGTCGAAGATCTCTTTCACCGCCGCCATCACCTTCGCCAGCGCCACCGCGACCTCGCGGATCGACGGCCCCTCGAGGCTCTGGAGGAACAGCTGGAAGCAGCGTTCGCTGTCGGTCTCGCCGACGATCGCCGCGCGCCGGGCCGGGGCGAGCAGCGCGTCGAGCTTCCCGTGCCGCTCGGCGAAGCGCTGGACCGTGCCGTTGTGGGTGAAGGCCCAACCCTCGGCGACGAAGGGGTGTGCGTTGCTGCGGCGGACGCCCCCCACCGACGCGAGGCGGATGTGGGCGAGCATCGACCGGGTCTGAAGCGCGCCCAGCTCGAGGAAGCGGGGGCTGTTGTGGGCAGGGTCGAGGCCGAGCTCGGTGTTCAGCTGCTCGCCGTCGAAGCGGGCCACGCCCCAGCCGTCCTTGTGCTCATGGGACTGCGCCCGCAGCGCGGCGAAGGCCCGATGGATGCGTACCGGCTTGCTGGCCTGGATTCCGTAGAGGCGACACATGCTGAACCGCGCATCATTTTACTCTGTTTTCGCCGCGGCCGCGATTCGGCCATGCCGGGCGACGAGGCCGCCGAGCTTGGTCACCACCCGCCCGAACTCGAAGGCCATCAGCCCGTCCTTGAGCACGTGCCGGACCTCGCTGACGCCCAAGTGGTAGGGCAACTGCCGGTAACTCTTACACTGGTAGACGACCACGTCGGCGGGCCCTCCGACGAAGAGGCGGCCGAGCGCGGGCAGCTCGAGCGCCGAGGCGGCCGAGCGGGTGAAGCCGAGGTAGGCCTCGGCGGGGGTGAGGCCGTTCTCGAGGCAGGCCAGGCCCATCGCCAGGGCGACGTTCTCCGACATCGACGAGCCGGGGTTGCAGTTGGTGCAGAGCGCGACGGTGACGCCCGCGTCCCGCAGCGCGCGGCCGGGCGCGTAGGGTTTGGCCCGCGCGAAGAGGGTCGAGGTCGGCGCCAGCACCGCGACGGTGTTGGTGCGCGCGAGGGCGGCGATCCCTTCGGGGCTGACCTGCTCGAGGTGATCGGCGCTGGCGCACCCCAGCTCCGCGGCCAGCTCGGCGCCCTGCTTGCCGGCGGTGAGCTGATCGACGTGGAGCCGGGGGATGAAGCCCAGCTCGCGCGCCCGCTTCATCAGCCGCCGCGCCTCGTCGGCGGTGAACGCCGACTGCTCGACGAAGGCGTCGCAGAAGCGCGCCAGCTTCTCCGCTGCCACCCGGGGCAGCACCTCGTCGCAGCAGAAGGTGAGGTAGGCGTCACGCGCGTGCTTCGACTCGGGAGGGAGCGCATGCAGCGGCAGCACAGTCGCGACCAGCGTCACCGCCTGGAGGCCGCCCAGTTGCTTGATCGCCCGAAGCATCTTCAGCTCGGTCTCGAGATCGAGGCCGTAGCCGCTCTTCACCTCGGCGGTGGTGACGCCGTGGGAGAGCAGGTTCACCGCGCGGGGCAGGGCGCCGTACATCAGCTCGCGCTCGGTCGCGGCGCGGGTGGCGAGCACGCTGCTGATGATCCCGCCGCCGCCCTCGGCGATCTGCAGGTAGCTCTTCCCCTGGCAGCGCTGCTCGAACTCTGCGGAGCGCTCGCCGCCGAAGACGAGGTGGGTGTGGGGGTCGACCAGGCCCGGCCCGACGAAGCTGCCGCGGGCGTCGATCTCGTCGACGTCCTCGCCGAGCGCTTCCTTCGGCAGCTGGGCCTCGGGGCCGAGCCAGGCGATCTTCCCGCCGGCGATGCCGATCGCGCCTCTGGGGATCGCGGCGATCGTCGCCTCGGCGTCGGCGCCCACCGGCCCGTCGCAGGTGAGGACCTCGGAGGTGTTGCGGATGACGAGATCGAAGGGATCCACGGCTCAGGTCAGACCGGGGACCTTCACGCCGCGCTGCTTCGCGACGGTGATCGCCTCGTCGTAGCCGGCGTCGACGTGGCGGAGCACGCCCATCGCCGGGTCGGAGGTGAGCACCCGGCTGATCCGCTTCGCGGCCGCGTCGGTGCCGTCGGCGACGATCACCTGGCCCGCGTGGAGCGAGTACCCGATGCCGACGCCGCCCCCGTTGTGGAACGAGACCCAGGACGCGCCGTTCACCGCGTTCACCAGTGCGTTGAGAATCGGCCAGTCGGCGACGGCGTCGCTGCCGTCCTTCATCGCTTCGGTCTCCCGGTTGGGGGAGGCCACCGAGCCGCAGTCGAGGTGGTCGCGGCCGATCACGATCGGCGCCTTCACCTCGCCGCGCTTGACCAGATCGTTGAACAACAGCCCCGCCTTGTCGCGCTCGCCATAGCCGAGCCAGCAGATCCGCGCCGGCAGCCCCTGGAAGGCGACCCGCTCGCTGGCGAGCTTGAGCCACCGCAGCAGGCTCTTCTTGTGGGGGAACAGCTCGGCCAGCGCGCGGTCGGTGGTGCGAATGTCCTCGGGGTCTCCCGAGAGCGCGACCCAGCGGAACGGGCCCTGGCCTTCGCAGAACAGCGGCCGGATGTAGGCGGGGACGAAGCCCGGGTAGGAGAACGCGTCGGCGACGCCGCCCTGCTGGGCGAACGCGCGCAGGTTGTTGCCGTAGTCGAAGACGTGAGAGCCGGCGGCCTTGAAGGCGAGCAGGGCGCGCACGTGCTCGGCCATCGAGGCGATCGAGCGCTCGACGTACTCCTTGGGCGCGCTCTTGCGCAGCACCGCCGCTTGCTCGACCGACAGCCCCTTGGGGATGTAGCCGCTGAGCGGATCGTGCGCGGACGTCTGATCGGTGACGAGGTCGGGCTTGAAGCCGCGGCGCACCAGCTCGGGCATCACCTCGGCGGCGTTGCCGATGAGCCCGATCGAGCGGGCGACGCGCTTGAGCTTCGCCTCCTCGGCCATCTTCAGCGCCTCGTCGAGGCCGCCGGCGACGACGTCGAGGTACTTCGTGTCGAGCCGGCGCTGGGCGCGGCTGGGATCCACCTCGACGTTGATCGAGACGGCGTTGCACATCGCCGCCGCCAGTGGCTGGGCGCCGCCCATGCCTCCCAGCCCGGCGGTGAGCAAGAACCGCCCCGCGAGATCGTCGCTGCCGAAGTGGGTGCGGCCGGCCTGGGCGAAGGTCTCGTAGGTGCCCTGAAGGATCCCCTGGGTGCCGATGTAGATCCACGAGCCGGCGGTCATCTGGCCGTACATGATGAGGCCCTTGGCGGCCAGGTCGTCGAACACGGGCTGGGTGGCCCAGTGCGGCACGAGGTTGGA
>JAYVRT010000339.1:0-2017 GCA_043776025.1 Archangiaceae bacterium
AAGTAAGAACTGCGGTGGCGGTAGGGCAAGCCCGGCGGCGTCTACAACATCGGCGGCAACTCCGAGCGGAAGAACATCGAGATCGTCAAGCGGATCCTCGAGCTGACGAAGAAGCCAGATTCGCTGATCAAGTACGTCAAGGACCGCCCGGGCCACGACCGCCGCTACGCGATCGACGCGACCAAGGCGAAGGCCGAGCTCGGCTGGTCGCCGAAGCACACCTTCGAGGCGGGGCTGGAAGAGACCGTGAAGTGGTACGTCGACAACCGCGCCTGGGTCGAGCGGGTCACCTCCGGCGCCTACCGCACCTACTTCGAGACGCAGTACCGGGCCCGCCTGTCGTGAGCCGGATCCTCGTCACCGGCGCCAACGGGCTGGTGGGTGTTCGCCTCTGCCGGCTGCTGAAGCAGCAGGGGCACGAGGTCACCGGCGCCGGTCGGGGACCCGCCCGTTCCCAGCCGGAAGGGCTGCGCTACGCCGAGGTGGACCTCACCGCCGCAGATCAGGTCCACACGCTGATCAACGCGGTGAAGCCCGAGGTGGTGCTCAACCCCGCCTCGATGACCGACGTCGACGCCTGCGAGAGGTCGCCCAGCGAGGCGTACCGGGCCAACGCCGCCTTTCCAGCCCAGCTCGCCGAGCTGTCGAAGAAGCACGGCTTTCACCTGATCCAGGTCTCGACCGACTACGTCTTCGACGGTGACCACGGCCCCTACGGGCTCGACGACGTCCCCAACCCGCGCGGCGTCTACGCGACGACGAAGCACATCGGCGAGCAGGCGGTGAAGACGCTGGGCGGCAGCTGGGCGATCGCCCGCGCCGCCGTGGTCTATGGCTGGCCCGCCGCCGGCCGCAGCAACTTCGGGGCCTGGCTGGTCGCGAGCTTCGCTGAGAGGAAGGGCGTGAAGCTGTTCACCGATCAGTTCGTCAGCCCCAGCCTCGCCCTTAACGTCGCCCAGATGATCGCCGAGCTCGCCGAGCGGCGGCTCACGGGGCTCTGGCACACCTCGGGCGCGACGGTGATCGACCGGGTCGGCTTCGGCCGGGCGCTGTGCGAGGTGTTTGGCTTCGACGCCGGGCTGATCACCCCCACCGTCCTCGCCGATCTCAAGCTCGCCGCGCCCCGGCCAGCCCGCTGCGGGCTGAAAGTCGAGAAGACCGCCGAGACGCTCAAGGCTCAGCCGCAGGGGCTGGGCGAGTCGCTCAAGGCGTTTCACGCCGAATACCGCGGAGTCACCCCATGAAGGGCATCGTGCTCGCCGGAGGCTCAGGGTCCCGCCTCCACCCGCTGACCAAGGTCGTCTCGAAGCAGCTGCTGCCGATCTACGACAAGCCGATGGTCTACTACCCGATCAGCACCCTGATGCTGGCGGGGATCCGCGAGATCCTCCTGATCTCGATCCCGCAGGATCTGCCCCGCTTCAAGGAGCTGCTCGGCTCGGGCGAGCAGTGGGGCGTGCGCTTCGAGTACGCCGAACAGCCCAGCCCCGACGGGCTCGCCCAGGCGTTCACCATCGGCAAGAAGTTCATCGGCAAGGACTCGGTGAGCCTGGTGCTGGGCGACAACATCTTCTACGGCGCCGGCCTGTCAGAGATGGTCCAGCGCGCGGCGCGCACCGAGAAGGGCGGCGTCGTCTTCGGGTACTGGGTCAAGGATCCCGAGCGCTACGGAGTGGTGGAGCTCGACGCCAAGCACCACGCGGTGTCCCTCGAAGAGAAGCCGAAGGTGCCGAAGTCGAACTACGCGGTCACCGGCCTGTACTTCTACGACAACCAGGTGGTGGAGATCGCCGAGCAGCTCAAGCCTTCGAAGCGCGGCGAGTACGAGATCACCGACGTCAACATCGAGTACTTGAAGCGCAAGCAGCTGAAGGTCGAGCTGCTCAGCCGCGGCTACGCCTGGCTCGACACCGGCACCCACGCCTCGCTGATGGAGGCCTCGGAGTTCATCCAGATCATCGAGCGCCGCCAGGGCCTCAAGGTCGGTTGCCTGGAAGAGATTGCCTGGCGCATGAAG
>JAYVRT010000340.1:0-6489 GCA_043776025.1 Archangiaceae bacterium
TGTAGACGTCGAGGCTGAAGGTGTCGGAGACCGGCGGGGGAATCCCGGCGGCGACCCGGGCCCGCTCGAACAGCACCCGGTGCTCGTCAAGCGGGCCGACCCAGCGGTGACGGGTGGTGTTCGGCCCCGACGCGGGGGTGCAGCCGACCCCGGTCAGCAGGTTCAAGTCGCTGACTTGCTTGCTGTCGTCGGGGTACTGGAAGCACACCGACTCGAACGCGAGCGCGGGGGACGCGGCGAGCAGCAGCGCGAGGGCGGCCCTCATCGGGTCCCCGCCAGCTCGGCGGTGACGCCGGGGAAGCACTGGTGGTCGACGAAGAAGACCTTATCGAGCGCGCTCGGGGCGTCGATGCCCGCGCCCCGCGCAGTGGCGTAGTCGTCCTGGCACTGCTTCGGACAGCAGGACACCGGCTCGAGCCAGGGTTGGTCGGTGGTGCAGCTGCGGACGCTGCGGACGCAGTCGTCGAGCTCTCGGACGCCCGGCGCGTAGCAGTACGAGACCTGGTCCGCGCAGTCGCCGAGCGCAGTGAGCGGATCCCGCAGCGTCGGGTCGACCTCGAGCCGCGCCTGGTCGAGCTCCATCAGCAGGTATTTTCCATCGACGGTCTTCGGCAGCGAGAGCGCGTTGTTGAGCGACGGAATCGGAGGGATCTTGATCTTCGGCGGCTGGACCTTGGAGACCAGGTCACAGCTGCCCAGCAGCACCAGCCCCAGCAACGCGCGTCTCACGATTCCCGATTCTCCCCGGCCCCGTCGCTGGTTGGAAAAACCCGCGCCGACGCAGAATCTTCCCGCGTCAGGACGGAGGAGGAAAGTTCGACGCCTACATCCACCGCACCGGCGCCTAGAGTCCGACCGCGCCCATGACCCGCATCGTTCACTTGTCGGATCTCCACCTGGGAGCGAACGACACGCTCCAGAGGCCGCTGTTCCTCGCGCTCGCTCAGGCGCTGCGGGGCTTCAAGGCGGATCTGCTGGTGCTCACCGGCGATGTCTTCGACAGCGCGAAGCTCCCGGCGGACGCGGTGGACCGCTTCCTCGCGCTGCTCGACCAAATCGACGTTCAGGTCGGCCCGAAGGTGCGGACGCTGATTCTCCCCGGCAACCACGACCGGCGGAGCTCGGGCATCCTCGCGCCGCTCGACGGCTCGCTGTTCGCCCTGCTCGCCGAGCGGGCCAGGAGCCGGCCGAACATCCAGGTGCTCGGTTGCACTCCGCCGTTCCTCGCCCACTACGTCAGCGTCCCCGAGGTGCCGGCGCACGTGGTCGTCTACGACTCGACCTTTCTGCCGCAGGGCCTGTTCTCAGCGGGAGGGATGCTGCGCCAGGAAGACCTGCTCGAGGTCGCCGAGCGGATGCTCGACCTCTCCGACGACAAGCCGCTGCTGTTCCTGGTGCACCACCACCTGGTGCCGACGCCGATCACCGACGTCGGGGCGATCGACACCGCGGGGCGCGGACTCCTCGTTGGCCTTTTGGTGAAGTACCTGCTGCCGTCAGTGGTGGCGAACGCGGATCGCGAGGAGCTGACGATGACCGCGCTCGGAGCCGGGACTGCGCTGACGACGCTCCACGCGATGGGCCGGGCGGTGATCGTCCTTCACGGCCATAAGCACTACCCGACCGCTCGGCTGCTCAAGGGAATTGGTCCGGGGGAGGGCGATGTGATGCTGCTCGCCGCCGGCAGCTGCGGTACCAGCGAGCAGTGGCAGCCGTCGCCACACTCCGAGGCGCCGCGGCTGTGGCCGAGCTTCAACGTCCTCGAGCTCGAGGGCGCTGGCTTCCGTGCGCAGTCCGTCGCCTTCCCGCCCGAGGTGGACGAGACGGTCTGGCTGAAGCCTCCGAGGGTGAAGCGCCGGCCGCTGCTGAGCGCGCGCCGCGACCGCCACCGTTGGGAGCTGCTGCCGCAGGAGGGCGACCCGAAACAGTTCGAGGCGTCGCTGGCGCTCAACGAGGCGAAGATCACCGTCGTCCCCAGCTCGCACGCGCTCGAGCGGCTCGACCTCGAGGTGGTCCGGACGGCGACGCGGGCCGGGGGCAATCGCGACGGCGTCTACCACGAGCTGGTCGAGGGACTGCCGGGCTCTCGGGTGGTGAAGGTGCGGGTCAACGGCGAGCCGGTCGCGGAGCAGAAGGCGCCAGCGCAGCTCCAGCTGCCCGCCGACGGCGCGGTCAGCTTCACCCTGCTCGCGGGCGTCTGCGCCAGCGTGGCCGAGGCGACCCGCCAGTACGGAGCGACCGACGCCGCCTTCGAGTGGGTCGGCTTGCTCAACCGCTACCGGGCCGACGTGGCACGGCTGGTGGTGAAGCTGCCCGAGCTCGACGTCGAGCGGCAACGGCCGTTCGCCAGCGTCACCGACCTCACCACCGGACGCGAGCGACCGGTCGAGCTCCAGCGCGAAGAGGCGTTGCGCACCTACCAGTTCGAGGTGAAGCAGTGCCCCGCGCGGACGATGCTGCGGGTGTACTGGCCGCTCGCCGGGCGCTGAGCCGTCAGCGGCTCACGCCGCACGCAGGTGCAGGTCGGGTGGGCGAGGGGTTCGGACATGATTATTATTGATAAGTATCATCTTGCGCGATGCGCTTGTCCGGGGACGGGCTCTCCGTCCCAGCGGGAGGCATGGTGCGAAGCCGTCATTCGCGTTCAGCTGCCGATTTGCCCGGACCCCAAGCAGACCGCCTGCCTCAGCCCGGGGCCTCGGCCTTGAAGCCGAACGCCCGGTCGTGCACGTACACCAGCTTGCAGGCCTCGACATATTTCGCGTCGTGGATACGACCCGCGGCGACGTAGCCGGTGTCACCCCGGTTCAACACCACGCGCTCGCCATCCGCGACCAGACCTTCTGGCGTTCGGGTGAAGAACTGAATCTCCGTCTTGCCCTCGACGACCACCGTCATGTCGTCGCCCGGATGCGAGTGGGGCGGCTCGGAAGTGCCGGCATCCCAGCGCTCGAGCATCACCTCGACGCCTTCGGGGTTGGTGGGGAACGTGGTGCGGAGTGTGAACCCTTTGGGTCCATCGGCCAGCGGGACGTGGCTCTTCCAGACAGCGGAGGTCGAGGCGTTCATCCGCCTGCGGATAGTACGAAACCGCAAGCCGGCGAAGGCTCAGTTCCCCGCGCCGCCGAGGGCGCCCCGGCGGCCGAGCGCAGAGGCTCCGGCGCGGGCCGCCACCGCCAGCGCCTCGGCCAGCGGCAGGCCCTCGCCGAGGCCGAAGGTGAGCCCGGCGGCGAAGCTGTCTCCTGCGCCGTAGGTGTCGACGACCGGCCCCGCCAGAGGAGCCGGTGGGTAGCGCCCGTGCTCTCCAGTCGCGAGCTGCCAGGTGCCGCCCTCGCGGCCTTCGGTCGAGACGACGAGCTTCGGCGCGGGGACCAAGTCTCCATCGCGGTACACCTCGCCGGCGTCGTGCGCGCTGTGCACCACCGCGTCGAGCTGCACGCCCGCCTCGACGAGAGTGGGGAGAATCCGCGCCGTCGCCACCACCACCTTCGCCGTCCGCGCGCGGCGCAGCGCCTCGGCGTCACCTTTGACGAAGTAGACGCCACGCACCCCGGCCAGCGCGTCCCAGGGCAGCGGATGCTGCGCGAGAGGGCGGGGCCCGCGGTGGATGACGGTGATGGTCCGCTCGCCGTTCGGCTCGAGGTAGGTGAACGCGGACGTCTGCGGGCCGGGCCAGGGCGCGGCGTGGACCTTCAAGCCCAGCGCACGCAGTTGCTCGCCTGCCCGAACACCGAGGTAATCACCGCTGAGCGCGGTGAAGAAGCCGACCTCTGCGCCGAGCCGTTTCAGCTGTGCCGCGGCGGTGGCGCCGCCTCCGCCCGCTTCGCTCCAGCTCTCGCCGGCGGTGAGGATCTCACCCGACACCGGCAGGTGGTCCACCCGCGCGAACGTGAGCCACTCGGTGTGTCCGATGACGGCGTAGTTCATCGCCGCCGGTTCTTAGCCCGGGAGGCTCGCTGCTGGCTCCTTCGCCGGAGCCGGCAGCGCGGCGAGCCGGCTGCGAAGCACCGCGTGCGCCATCACCACCTCGGGCTCGGTCTGAAGGAAGACCCGGTAGCTGGAGGCGAAGTCGTCGTCGCCCTCGCGTTGGCTGGTCCACTGCTCGAGCGTCGCGCGGACGTTGGCGAGCTTCGCCTCGTCGACCTCGGGCAGCTCCACCAGCCCATCGAGCTCGGCGTTGAGAGACGACATCGGCCGCAGCCAGGCGAACAGTGGGTCGTGCAGCGCCAGCTGCAGCACCGCGAGCGGGTCGGCGACGGGCCCGTAGAGCCGCTCGTAGCCCGAGCGCACCGCGCCCAGCAGGGTGCGATGCAGCACCCTCAAGGCTTCGGCGACGGGGGCGATGGGCGAGCTTGCAGTCATCATGATTCCGTCAATCTGTGTCGCCGAACCTCCACGTCAAGCCGCTAAGATTGGGTCATGGCGCTGGTGAAGCTGATGTCGGCTGGCAGCCACCCCGAGGCCGAGCTGCTCAAGGGGCTGCTCGCCACCGAGGGGATTCCCTGCGTCGTCCACGGCGAATCGAGCCGCACCGACATGGGCACCGAGGCGGGGTTCGCGCAGATCTCCCTGCTGGTCAACGAGGAGCAGCTGGATCGCGCCCGGCAGCTGCTCGAGGCGACCGCGGTCCCCGATGAGCCGGCGAAGTCCGGGAAGGCGCCGGAAGGAGCGGTCTGCCCGGTGCACGAGCAGCCGGCGACGCGGATCTGCTCCCGCTGCGGCAGCTACCTCTGCGCCGGGTGCGGGCAGCTGGGCGTGCCGCCGGTGTGCGAGGCCTGCGACGATCGCCTCGCCCAGGCGCCGCGCCGCCGGAGCAAGACGAAGGTCGTCGCCGCGCTGTTGTTGCTGTTCTTGCTCGGCGTGCCGCTGATCGCCGCCGCGGTGATCCAGGCGTTCTTGCGATGAGCTGTCAGCGCTGCGACGGAATCGAGCCCGAGCAGGTCGAGCGGCTCACCGTGATTGGCGGCTCGCACGCGCCCTACTCCGACCCCCATGGGGAGCTGTGGCGCTGCCCCGATTGCGGGGCGTGGTTTTGCTACACCTTCGACCACGACAACGAGATTGGCTACCAGGCCGCCCCGAAGACGCTCGTGCGGCTCGAGCCCGCGGCGGTGCGAAGGTTCGCGCGCGAGTGCGAGGTCCACGCCCAGGGGTTGTACGACTACTTCAAGGAGCAAAGCGGCGACTACAAGCAGCGCGCCGCGCGTGACTACGCCGAGCAGTTGGTGCGCCTGCGCGCCGCATTGGAGGAGCTCGGTTAGAGCGTGGTGTCCTGGTTCGGCAGCGTGCCGCGCAGCGCCTTGCGGTAGCAGTGCTGGTCCGCGGCGATCATCCCCTGGCACTTCAGCATCGTCATGAACTTCGACGCCAGGTCCGGCGTCTCGTCCCAGCCGTGCGCGGCGAGCATCCCCGTCGCCTGGTGGTAGAGGACGTGGTCGAAGTGCGCCTGCGGGTGCACCTTGCCGTCGTGGATGTGCACCGTGGGGAAGAACAGCGTCCCCGGCGTCGCGCGGGGAAACGAGAACGCCATCGGGTGGACCTTCGTCTGGGGCTTGAGCTTGAAGACGGCAAAGCCGTAGCTCTTGTACGCCGGCAGCTGATCCCAGGTGCCGGTGGGCAGCCGGAAGCGCGCGTCGAGCCGCGAGAAATCGGCCACGGTCGGCACGTAGGATGCCTCGAAGCTCCCCACCGTCTGCACCTCGAGCATCGGCATGACCGAGACCGTCGCCACCGACTTCGTCAGCCCGAGTCGGGCACTGACCGGCGGCGGCGGGAAGCCGCTGTAGAGGTCGTCGAAGAACTCCGGGTAAGCGTGGAGGTCGAGAAACTTCACCGCTCCTTCGCCCGAGCCGGGCTTCACCGGCAGCGGGAGCACCATCGCCAGCTCGCCGCTGGCCTCGTACACCATGCTGTAGGCGAGGAACTGCCGACCGCCGCTGTCGCCACGGGCGAAGATCCGGGTCTGGGACACCGACGTCACCGGCTGAGAGAAGCAGCACATGCGCCGCATCCGACCACATCGGCGCGCCCAACAAGAAGGCCCTCCCCGTCTGCCGCCTGGGCAGGGAGGAGGGCCGACCGGCGTCGACGCGCTTTAGAGCGAGCGGAGGTAGGCGACCAGGTCGCTCACCTCGTCGGTGCTCAAGGTGCTGGTGACGCCGTGGGTGTCGCCCGGGTTCCGGGTGATGCGCTCGGAGAGCGTGACCACCGAGCCGTCGTGGAGGTACGGCCCGCTGCGCGCCAGCCCGCGGAGCGAGGGGACGTTGAGGCCGCTCTTGACGACGATGCCGTTGTCTCGGTTGGCGAGGGTGCCGACCTTGGCGGACTGGTTGTCGGTGAACCACTGGCCCGAGTGGCAGCTGCCGCACTGGGCCTTGACGAAGACGTGCTGTCCGCGCACCTGCTCCGGGGTCAGCTCGGCCTTCTGGTACGGGTTCTCCGGCGCCGGCAGCGAGCCGATGTACTGGTTGAGCACGTCGGACGAGTGCG
>JAYVRT010000341.1:0-6479 GCA_043776025.1 Archangiaceae bacterium
CCGCCCGGCTTGTTGAGCAGCTCCAGCGCTCCGAGAATCGTCCCCTCGGCGGAGATCGGCACCGCGAGCAGGCTGCCGATCGTCACCCCCAGCTTCCGGGCGATCGACTTGTCGTAGTACTCGCACTCCGAGGCCTCGATCACCCTTATCGCCTCACCGGTCTCGGCGACGTGGCCGGCGATGCCCTGGCCGGTCTTGAGCGCCATCGAGACCAACGACTCGCTCTTCTCGCCCTTGGCAGAACGGAAGTAGAGGGCGTCCTTCTCCTCCTCGATCAGGAGGATGCTGCCGGCGCCGGCCTCGACCACGGCGATCGCCTTGGAGAGGATCCGCTCGAGCAGGTCCTCTTCCTCGCTGGCCTGGGAGACGGCCCGCTCGACCTCATAGAGCACGTCGAGATCACGCACCGCGCCGGCGAGCTCATCGCTGGCCTCGGTGAGTTTCTCGTTCTTGGCGCGCAGCTGCTCGACGAGCAGCACGTTGTCGAGCACCGCGGCGATCTGGCTCGCGACGCCCTCGACCAGCGCCCGGTCTTCGTTGCTGAAGGCGTTGACCTTGCGGTGGAGCACCTCGACCACGCCGAGGATCCGGCCGCTGACGTGCCGGAGCGGGGCGGCGATCATCGAGCGGGTGCGGAAGCCCGACTGGCGGTCGATCTCCGGGTTGAAGCGGATGTCGGCGTAGGCGTCGGAGAGCAGCAGGCTCTTTCCGGAGAGGACGACGTGGCCGGCGATCCCGGCGTTGACCGGGATCCGGATCTCCTTGAGCGTCGAGCCGCGCAGCACCCGCGACCACAGCTCGTTGGTCTCCTCGTCGACCATGAACAGCGTCGAGGCCTCGGCGGAGAGCAGCGCGGTGAGGCGATCCATCACCAGCCGCAGCAGGGCGTCGACGTCGCGGGCGGCGGAGATCTGGGTTCCGATGTCGAGCACCGCGGTGAAGCGCTCGGCCTGGCGAGCGACGGCCTGCTCGAGCTCGGTCAGCTTCTCCGAAAGCCCGGTGACCAGCCCGGTCGGTGACTCCCTCGACTCCCCCCGAATCAGTTGCATGGCGCTTCCTAACGCAATCCCCCGGCCCCGACCACGGGACTGACCGGGTTGCCTTCTTGCTCGCCGAGCAGCGCCTTCAGGGCCCCGCTGTCGGAGAGCCTCTGCAGATCACTCGCCCCACCAACGAAGGTGCCCTTGACGAAGATCAACGGGAAGGTCGGCCAGCCGACCCAGATCTTCAACGCCAGCCGTCGCCGCCAACCCGACAGGTAGCTGCCGTATTGAAGGTACCGGTAGGGAATCTGCTGGGCGTCGAGGATCCGGCGCGCGCGCTTGCCGGGTTGAAGCCAGCGTACCCCCACCACCACCACCTTCTCGGCGGCGACGGCCCTGGCCACCTCCTCGACAAGGTCGACGTGGAAGGCGGACTGCTTGGCGGCGATCTCAGGACGAACGGGCGGACGGGGAGGCGTCATTGAGCTTTGAGGGTTAATCGCCTCGACCCCCAGGAACACGACGAAACGGCGATCGGCGTGGCGCGATATCCTGCGGTGCATGAACGAGCTGGCTCCAGGCGTCTGGGTGGACACCTCCGAGGTCACGTTCCTCGGGATGAAGCTGACGGCGAACATGACCGTGCTGCGCCTGGGCGACGGGCGCCTGCTGGTGCACTCTCCGATCGCTTTGACGGCGGAGCGTCGCGTGGCCGTCGAGAAGTTGGGCCCGGTTGCCCACCTCTACTCGCCGAACCTGTTCCATCACCTGCGGCTGGGCGACTGGGCTGCGGCCTACCCGAAGGCGACGCTCCACGCCTCGCCTGGCCTCGCCCGGAAACGACCCGACCTGCGCATCGACCGGATCCGGTCAAGCGCCCCCGAGCCCGCGTTCTCGGGGCTGGTGGACGAGTTGCCGGTGTACGGCTTTCGACTCGAGGAGACGGCGCTCTTCCACCGGCCCTCGCGAACGCTGATCGTCGCCGACGTGGTCCACAACATCGGCAAACCGACCCACGGCTGGACGCGCCTGTATTCGACGGCCATGGGCTTCTACAACCGCGTCGCGGTGAGTCGAGCGATTCGCTGGACCGCGTTTCCAGATCGCGTCGCCGCCCGGCGCAGCATCGACGAACTCCTCGCCTGCCCGTTCGAGCGCATCGTCGTCGGCCACGGAGAGCCCCTCGTCAACGAGCCGCATCGGGCGCTCGCGGCCGCGTACCAATGGCTCCCCGCGCGCCGGGAAGCGCTCGCGTCCGGCCTCAAGCCCAGCGGGTGTGCCTGACCCGGGGTGTTGCGCCGCCTTGGCCTGAGCAACGTTGCTCCGGGCCCACGTCGCGGCCGTCTCAGTGCGCCTCGGCCCACGAGCGCCCTGCCCCGACATCGACAATCAGCGGGACGCGAAGCTCTCCTGCCCCGCCCATCACTTCCTTCGCCAACGCCTGCACCGCGGGCACCTCGTCGAGCGGGCATTCGAAGAGCAGCTCGTCGTGCACCTGCAGCAGCATCCGTCCCTTGAGCCCCCGCCTGGACAGCAGCACGTCGACCGCGAGCATCGCCCGCTTGAGCAGGTCCGCGGCGGTGCCCTGGATCGGCATGTTGATCGCCGCGCGCTCGGCGGTCATCGCGATGTTCCGGTTCTTGCTGACGATGTCCGGCATGTACCGGCGGCGGCCGAAGATCGTCTCGACGTAGCCACGCTTCTTCGCCAGCTCGACGGTGCCGTCGACGTAGCCACGAATCCCGGGGAAGCGCTCGAAGTACCGCTCGATGATCGACCTCGCCTCGTCGGCGGGGATCCTCAGGCGCAGCGCCAGGCCCTGCGCGCCCAGGCCGTAGGCGATGCCGTAGTTGACCATCTTCGCGGTGCGCCGCTGGACGTCGGTGACCTCGGCCGGCGGCACCCCGAAGACCTCGGCGGCGGTGCGCCGGTGAACGTCGATCTCGCTTTGGAAGGCGGCGATCAGCGACGGGTCCTCGGAGATGTGGGCGAGGATCCGCAGCTCGATCTGGCTGTAGTCGGCGGACACCAGGCTCCAGCCCGGCTCGGCGACGAAGGCCTGGCGAATCGACTTCCCCAGCTCGGTGCGGATCGGGATGTTCTGCAGGTTCGGGTCGGTGGACGTCAGCCTCCCCGTGGCCGCCGCCGCCTGGTGGAAGGTGGTGCGGATCCGCCCGTCGGCGGCGATCTGCTTCGGGAGCGTGTCGAGGTACGTGCTCTTGAGCTTGCTGACGTTGCGGTAGTCGATGATCGCCTGCGGCAGCGGGTGCTGCTCCGCGAGCTTCTCCAGCACCTCGTGGTCGGTCGACGGCCCGGTGCGGGTGCGCTTGAGCACCGGCAGCTTCAGGTCCTCGTAGAGCACCTGGGCCAGCTGCTGGGGGCTGCCGACGTTGAACTCCTTGCCGGCGATCTTCGTCACCTCGTCCTGCAGGGCCTTCACCATCCCCTCGACCTGCACCGAGATCGCCGCCAGCGCCGAACGATCGATCAACACCCCGGCCCGCTCCATCTTCACCAGCACCGGGATCAGCGGCAGCTCGAGGGTCCGCGCGAACTCGCCCAGGCCCACCCCGTCGGCCTCGGCCCACAGCTCGGCCTTCAGCCGCAGCACCGCGTCCGCCGCGCCGCCCAGCCGCTGCTCGGGGGGAGCCTCTACCGGCAGCTCGACCCGCAGCCGTTCCCGCGCCAGGTCGAGCAGCGAGTGCTCCTTGCGCGAGGGGTTGAGCAGGTAGGAGATCAGCTCGACGTCGTCCACCGGTCCGGGGTCGACCCCCACCGAGTGGAGCAGGTGGAGCAACGCCTTCGCGTCGTGCGCCACCCGGGCCAGCGCCGGCCGGCAGAGCGCAGGTCCGAGCACCCGGGTGAACGCGGCCGGGGTCGCGACGCCGAGGTCGACGTACCAACACCCCGCCGCGGTCTTCAGCCCCAGGCCCTTGAGCACCGCCGAGTGCGCCGCGCCCTCGAAGTCCGGCGCGAGGCCGACCTCTGCCGCACCCTCGAGCGCCTTCGCCAGCGCTTGCAGCCCCGCGGCATCGGAGATGACCGTCGCCTCGTGGACCAGCGGCGTCGCCGGCACCGAGGGCATCTCGGAGATCAGCCGGTAGAACTCGAGCTCGGTGAACAGCGCCCGCGCTTCGGCTTTGTGGACTTCGCCCCGCTTGAGCGCCTCGAACGGCACCGGCAGATCGAGATCGTCGCGGAAGCCGACGAGGTCGTACGCCATCTTCAGCTGGCCGGCGTTGGCGGTCAGCGCCTCGCGGATCTTCGGCTTGGCCACCTCGGAAAGATGGGCGAGCACGCCCTCGACGCCGCCGAACTGGTTGATCAGGTCCACCGCCGTCTTTGGCCCGACCCCCGGCACCTTGGGGATGTTGTCGATCGCGTCCCCCACCAGCGCGAGGTAGTCGCGCATCTTCCCCGGCTTCACCCCGTAGCGCTCGAGCGCGTACGCCTCGGTGAGCATCCGATCTTTCATCGGGTCGAAGAGCTCGACGTCGTCGTGCAGCAACTGAAGGAAGTCCTTGTCGCTGGTGACGACGAAGCTCTTGAACCCTTCGGCGCGGGCGCGCTTGACGAGGGTGGCGATCACGTCGTCGGCTTCCCAGCCGTCGAACTCGATGATCGGCAGCGCCAGCACCTGGGCCACCTGGCGGATCGTGTCGAACTGGGCGCGGAGGTCCTCGGGCGGGGCCTCGCGGTTGGCCTTGTAGTTGGGGTCGATCGCCAGCCGGCCCTTGCGGCTGTTCTTGTCGAAGCAGAGCGCGACGTACGCCGGCTGCCGTTCGCGCAGCAGCTTGAGCACCATTCGCGTGAAGCCGAGCACCGCGTGGGTGGGTACGCCCTTCGACGTCGTGAGGCCCGGCAGGGCGTGGTAGGCGCGGAAAATGAAGCCCGACGCGTCGATCAGGGTGATCGTCGGCGGGCCGGCGGGGGCCTCGGCGTGGGGCAATGGCGACGGCGCCTTCTTGCCGGCCGCCGGCGGGTGTCCGAACAGATCGCCCTGGGTCGTACCGGCCATGAGGCTCGAACTAGCAGATCAGCGACGGCGCGTCAGGGCGTGCAGTTGAGCTCGGCCTGCTTCTTCTCGACCTGCTCCTTGTGACCGTCGCCGTCGACCGCGAACTCGAGCACGCCGGCGTAGTCCTCGCAGTTGCTGGCGCCCTCGAGGCGGCGGGCGGCCTCCTGGGTACAGACGTTGGTGACGGCGCGCAGCAGATCGGAGTTGCCCTTCCAGAACTGGAACCCGAGCTTCCAGATCTTGCACGCCTGCTTGCGATCCTGGCGATCCATCAGGTCCTTGCCGCGGGCGTACGAGGCCGAGGCCATGTCCTGCTGGATGTTGCGCCGGTAATAGCTGGTCATCTTCTCCAGCTCCTTCTTCTTCTGGTCGGCGGGCAGCGCGGCCTTCTTGTTGCCGAGCACCAGCTGCTCGTCGAGCAGCAGCGCTTCGGCGAAGGGCTCGTTCGCCTTGTCCGGCCGGTTGTTGCCGAGCTCACCCTGCCCGTCCTTGTACAGCTGCTCGACGGTGGTCATCTGCTTGCGCAGGTTCTTCGAATCGGCGTGGATCTGCGCCTTCTCGATGTTGCTTTCGACCTTGTTCTGCAGCATCGCCACCGCTTCGCTCGCCTTCCCGTCGAAGTAGAGGCCGATCGCGTCGGTGAGCTCCTTCGCCTTGTAGAGCTGGCCGAACTGTTCGTGGGTGGCCTTGCGGGCGACGGACTGCTCGGTGTTCTCCACCGGGTAGATGGTGATCTTCTCGCACTTCCACGGCGGCGCCTTGGGGTCGTTCTTCTCGCGGGCGCGCAGCAGGTTCAGGTACATCGGGTCGCGCGGGCGCCAGCAATTGCGGCCACCGCCGTTGAGGCACAGGTTCTTCATCGCCGGCGGGTAGAGATCCTCGGACTTCATCCCCTGGCAGGCGATCGACATGTACCGCTCGCAGGGCTGCAGGGCCTCGGCGATCTTCCCGTTGTTGCTGTACTGCTTGCACTCCTCGCCGACGCGCTTGCGCACCGACTCGAGCGCCTCCTTCACCAGCGGCAGCGCCTTGATGTAATAGCTGCAGTTGTTGCCGATCTCCTTCAGGGCGTCGAGCGACTCCTCATCGCGCAGGCGGGTCAGCTGCTTCTTCGCCTTGTTGAAGTTGTCCTCGCACTTCCGTTCGATCTTGATCTTCGCCAACATCTGGTTGGCTTCGGCATGAATCGGCTCGAGATCGAGCACCTTCTTGCAGGCGCCCTCGGCCTTCTCCCAGTTGGGCTCGCCGAGATCGGCCGACGAGAACTGGCGGCACTGCGACAGGTAGTCCTCGATCTGCTCCTCGACGGTGCGGTTGAGGCCGGCCCCACCGGCGCCCGGCTTGGGGAGGTCGACGACCGGCGCGGGGGCCTGGGCCTTGAAGGCGAAGATGAGCACGCCCACCACCAGCAGCGTCAGGGCCCCGCCGGCGGCGAGCAGCATCTTCTTCTTGCGCGGGTCGAGCCCGGCCTGCGAGCC
>JAYVRT010000342.1:0-6476 GCA_043776025.1 Archangiaceae bacterium
GTGAAGCAGGAATACGAAGACATCGTGAAGAACGAGGTCCAGCGGGCGATCAGCGCCGACGAGGACGCAATCGGCAAGCTGTGCGGCAACTACATCGACAACGTCAAGGCGTACACCCAGAAGGAGAAGATCAAGAACAAGTACACCGGGCTGTACGAGGAGCCCGACGAACGGCTGATGCGTTCGATCGAGGAGAAGATCGAGATCCCCGACAGCCGGAAGGACGACTTCCGCCGGGAGATCATGAACTACATCGGCGCGCTGGCGATCGAGGGCAAGTCCTTCAACTACCGCACCAACGAACGGCTGCAGAAGGCGCTCGAGCTGAAGCTGTTCGAGGACCAGAAGGACAGCATCAAGCTCAAGACGCTGGTCAGCTCGGTGGTGGATCGCGAGACCCAGGAAAAGATCGACGTGGTGCGGGGCCGGCTGATCAAGAACTTCGGGTACGACGAAGAGTCGGCGACGGACGTGTTGAACTTCGTCGCCAGCATCTTCGCCCGGGGTGATGCCAAGGAGTAACCGTGGCGCTGCGCATCGACCAGGATCACTCGCGCTTCAAACAGATCGTCCGCGGGAAGATCAAAGCGAACCTGCGCAAGTACGTGCAGCAGGGAGAGATGATCGGCAAGAAGGGGAAGGAGACGATCTCCATCCCCGTGCCGTTCATCGACATCCCGCACTTCAAGTACGGGTCGAAGGAGCAGGGCGGCGTCGGGCAGGGCAAGGGTGAGCCGGGCGACCAGCTCTCGCCGGGCGACCCGCAGCAGGGCGATGGCTCGGGCAAGGCGGGCGAGGCCGAAGGCGAGCACTCGCTCGAGGTCGACATCTCGCTCGACGAGCTGGCGCAGATCCTCGGTGAGGAGCTGCAGCTGCCCAACATTCAGCACAAGGGCACCGAGAAGATCGTCACCACCAAGATCAAGTACACCGGCATCCACACCATCGGGCCGGAGTCGCTGCGCCACTTCCGCCGCACCTACAAGCAGGCGCTGAAGCGGCAGATCTCGATGGGCACCTACGATCCGCACAACCCGGTGATCATCCCGGTGCGTGAGGACAAGCGGTACCGCACCTACAAGCTCGAGAACCTGCCCGAGACCAACGCGGTGATCATCTACATGATGGACGTGTCGGGCTCGATGGGCGACGAGCAGAAGGAGATCGTCCGCATCGAGAGCTTCTGGCTCGATACCTGGCTGAGGCACCAGTACAAGGGCCTCGAGTCCCGGTACATCATCCACGACGCGGTGGCGCGCGAGGTCGACCGCGACACCTTCTTCCACACCCGGGAGTCCGGCGGGACGATGATCTCCAGCGCCTACAAGCTGTGCCGGGAGATCATCAAGGCCGACTACCCTGCGAGCAGCTGGAACATCTACCCGATTCACTTCAGCGACGGCGACAACTGGAGCGCGGACGACACCCGGCTCTGCGTCGAGATGTTGAAAGCCGACATCCTTCCGACGGTGAACCAGTTCGCCTACGGCCAGGTGGAGAGCCCGTACGGCTCAGGCCAGTTCATCAAGGACTTAAGGGAGCACGTCGGCGACCAGGCCAACGTGGCGCTGTCGGAGATCGCCGACAAGGACGCGATCTACGGCAGCATCAAGGACTTCCTCGGAAAGGGGCGCTGACCACCGATGCCCCGCTCACTCACCCCCGCGCTGGCCGACCTCAAGCACGAGATCGAAGGGTACGCCCGCGAGTTCGGCCTCGACTTCTTCGAGACCGTCTTCGAGATCCTCTCCTACGAAGAGCTGAACATGGTCGCCAGCTACGGCGGCTTCCCCACCCGCTACCCGCACTGGCGCTGGGGCATGGAGTACGAGCAGCTGTCGAAGAGCTACGAGTACGGGCTGTCGAAGATCTACGAGCTCGTGATCAACAACGACCCTTGCTACGCCTACCTGCTCGAGGCGAACGCGGAGATCGATCAGAAGTTGGTGATGTGCCACGTCTACGGGCACTGCGACTTCTTCAAGAACAACTTCAGCTTCCAGCACACCAACCGCCGGATGATCGACGAGATGGCGAATCACGCGACCCGCGTTCGCCGCCACATCGACAAGATCGGCATCGAGAAGGTCGAGGACTTCATCGACCGCTGCCTCTCGCTGGAGAACCTGATCGACCAGCACGCGCCCCACATCAAGCGCAACCCCGACCCGAAGCTGGCCGAGGAGCAGTCGAGGGCCAACGACCGCGTCGGCGGCTTCAAGGTCGACCGCGAGTACATGCGGGGCTACGTCAACCCCGCCTCGTTCCTCGAGGCCCAGCGGAAGAAGGTCGAGGACGAGAAGACGAAGGCGAAGAAGTTCCCCGAGCGGCCCCAGCGCGACGTGCTGCTCTTCCTGCTCGATCACGCCCCGCTCGAGCCGTGGGAGTTCGACATCCTCTCGATCGTCCGCGAGGAGGCGTACTACTTCGCGCCGCAGGGCCAGACGAAGATCATGAACGAAGGGTGGGCCAGCTACTGGCACTCGACGATCATGACCACCAAGGCGCTGCGTGATTCGGAGATCATCGACTACGCCGACCACCACTCCGGGGTGATGGGCACCGCGCCCGGCCGGCTCAACCCCTACAAGATCGGCATCGAGCTCTACCGGGACATCGAGGACCGCTGGAACAAGGGCCGCTTCGGCAAGGACTGGGACGAGTGCGACGACCTGCGCGCCCGCCGCAGCTGGGACAAGAAGCTCGGCGGCGGCCGCCAGAAGATCTTCGAGGTCCGCAAGCACTACAACGACATCACCTTCATCGACGAGTTCCTCACGCCGGAGTTCGCGATCGAGCAGAAGATGTTCACCTTCGGCTTCAACGAGAAGCACAACGCCTGGGAGATCATGGACCGCGAGTTCAAGAAGGTGAAGGCGAAGCTGCTGCAGAGCCTCACCAACTTCGGCCAGCCGGTGATCGAGATCGTCGACGCCAACGACGACAACAAGGGCGAGCTGCGCCTGGCCCACAAGCACGAGGGCACCGACCTCAAGGGCGACTACGCGCGGGAGACGCTGCGCAACCTCCAGTCGCTGTGGCGGCGGCCGGTGACGCTGGTCACCAAGTCCGAGGGCAAGGGCATCGCCCTTCGCTATGACGGGACGACGCACTCCGAGAGAAAGGTAGACTTGTAGCCATGGCGCTCTCGAAGATCATCGAGCTGACGGTCACCCGGGTGCGGTTGTCGCTGCCCACCGCCGACTTCATTCGGCTGCCGGCGCAGATGGGCGTCACCGTGGTCCGCGAGGGCGACGAGGTCCGGCTGACCACCGAGCAGCCCCGCTGCGCGCTGCTGTTCAAGGTGGTCGGCGACAGCGCGAGCCTGACCGAGGCGACGGTGAAGGACGACCTGCGCGGCGCGTTCTTCCAGCAGGTCCTCGGGGCGCTGCTGATCGAGTACCACGGGGATCTCGACGGCGAGGTGGAGTGGAACCAGCCGAAGGGGCAGAAGAGCCGGGTGTGGGTGGAAGGGGGAGAGACGGACTACCCGCTGCTCGCCTCGCTCACCGCCGCGCGACCGGGGCCGCTGCTGGAGACGCCCGGCGAGGAGAAGCCGCCTCGGGATGATCGGCGCGTCGAGGCGCACCTTCAGAGCGCGCGCGAGGCATGGCAGGAATACCAGCGGCTCAAGTCGGGTAAAGCCACACGTGGGTAGGTGGGAAGGTTCCTGTCGCCCTTGAGAATCCTCGAATAGGCTTCGCTCACCCCCGATGATCTTCCCAGTCCTCGTCGCCGCCCTGGCGCTTGCTGCGTCCGATGTCACCGTCGTCAAGAACCGCCGCCTCGAGCGCAACCAGACCGTCGCCAAGGCGCTCTACGAGGCGAACCTCGACGAGGCGACCGTCACCGCGGTGCAGGGCGCGCTGAAGGCAGTGGAGTTCGACTTCAAGAAGGCGCGCCCGGGCGATCAGCTCCGCTTCGTCTTCCGCGACGGGCAGCTCGACGTGCTCGACTACCGCCGCTCGGCGCTCAAGGAGTGGCTGGTGCGGCGCGACGGCGATCGCTACATCGGCCGGTTCCGCGAGGTCGAGCGCGAGCAGCAGGTGGACGTGATCGAGCTCAAGGTCGACACCTCGGTGTGGGACGCGGCGATCGCCGCGGGCGAGAAGCCCGAGGTCGCGGTCACCCTGAGCGACGTCTTCGCCTGGGACATCGACTTCTACCGCGACGTGCAGAAGGGCGACCGGATGCGCGCGGTGATCGAGAAGGTGGTGAGCAAGGGCCGCACCATCGAGTATGGCAACGTGCTCGCCGCGACCTACGTCGGCTCGTCGGTGGGCACCAAGCGCAGCTTCCGCTACCAGCTGCCCAACGGCGACGAGTCGTTCTTCAACGAGGACGGCAGCTCGGCGCGGAAGACCTTCCTCAAGAGCCCGCTGAAGTTCGCCCACGTCACCTCCGGCTTCGGCGGGCGGTTCCATCCGATCCTCAACTACTTCGGCGCCCACAACGGCGTCGACTACGGCACGCCGCAGGGCACTCCGGTCTGGGCCGTCGCCGACGGCTCGGTGACCCGCGCCGGCTGGGACAACGGCGGCGGCAACATGATCTGCGTCAAGCACGTGCTCAGCCTCGAGACCTGCTACCTCCACCTGTCGAAGATCGACGTGAAGGTCGGGCAGCGGGTGGCGCAGAAGGCGGTGCTCGGCGAGTCGGGCACCACGGGGCTGTCCACCGGGCCGCACCTGCACTTCGCGATGAAGCGAGGCGGGGTGTTCGTCAACCCGCTCAACCAGAACTTCCCCCGGGCGGATCCGCTGCCGAAGGAGTTGGTGCCGGACTTCACCGAGAAGATCGCCTCGTTGAGGACGCAGCTCGACGCGCTGCCGACGGCCGCGGCGATCATTCCGTAGCTGCCGCTGCGCGTTTACGCGCCGACACGCCCAAAGGGCTCTTGAAGATTCACAGCGTAGCCCGCGGCGTTCGCCCTGCCGGAGAGCCGCTCGACCAGCGTACGCCTGAGCTGGTCGACGAACGGCGGGGGCGAGCCGACGTAGTCGCGGGTCACGAGGAACACCGGAAGTGAAGGCCCGTGCACCAGCACCTCCCAGCTCGAGGGGACGGCGTAGGCCGGGGCGAACACCGCGGAGCCCAGTCGCTTCGCAAGGGTGAGGAGCTGATCGAGGTTGGCCGCGGTGATCGACGCACCGGCGCGCGCATACGCGGCGTTCTCGAGGCAGACCACCCGTCCGCGATCGCCTCCAGGCCCGAGCGCGAGCTGTAGTTGCAGCCCAGGGAGTTCGTCGTGCCTCACTCCCGCCCCAGGCACCGGCTCGTGGCTCAGCACGAGATCCAGGTCGCCGCACCGCAGCCGCTCGGCGATGTCGGCCGCAAGCACCTCTGACAGTCCAACCGACCACCCCGGCAAGACGTCGAGCACCGCGTCGCACAGAAGCCGTGGCAACCCCGGCCCCACGGTGGCGGCCCGGAGCCGCTGAGGCGCGACGTCTGCCATCCCTTCGTAAATACGCCGCATCGCATCGCGGGTCGCGACGAGCAGGCGTTCGCCGTCGGCGGTGAGTGCCAGGCCGGTCGGGCTTCGGGTGAAGAGCGTGAGTTCGAGCGCATCCTCGAGCAGCTTGATCGTGCGAGAGAGCGCCGACGGACTGATCGCCAGGGCCAGGCCGGCCCTCTGAAGACTCTGGTACTCGGCAGCGGCCCGGAAGGCCGGCAGCCAGTCCCAGACGCGGGCAACCTGCTGGTGTCGGTCAAGCGACATCCCGCCGATACGCGTCAGGCGGGCACCGGTTACATTTTTCTTAAGACCCCCTGCGGATCTCTCGAACACCGCAGGTGTCACCTTTGGTCCCCTGGTCCCTACATGCGGGGCTGTCTTTCCAACCTCAAACTCTCAGGTGGCACCATGTTGAAGAAGCTCCAGGCTGTGCTCAAGAACGCGGCGATTGTTGGCTCGATGGCCCTCGTGGCCTGTGGCGGAACCGGTGGCGGAACCGGAGGTGGCGCGGGAGGTGGCGCGGGAGGTGGTACCGGGGGCGCTGGAGGCGGGAGTGGCTGCTGCGCGGTTGCGGGCGATGCGCAGACGCCCCCCCAGGGCACCGAAGCCGTGATCAGCGCATGGCTGACGAAGGGAGACTACAAGGGCTGGCACTGCGAATCGGCCCCCCACGCGGCTCGTTCGCCGTCACCGCATGGGCAGAATCGAATCTGCAACAACACCAGGCTGCAGATGACGGCCTCCGGCAACTACCCGGCGGGCGCAGCCAGCGTGAAAGAGCTCTACGTCACCGACGGTGGCACGGCGATCGCGGGCTACGCGATTGGGCTCAAGGTGAACGACGGAGCCTCGGTGGGCGCCAGCTGGTATTGGTATGAGAACAACGGGATGCCGGTCGCGAACGGCAAGGGCGACAAGTCAGGCAACGAGCTCACGGTTTGCACCGGCTGCCACCAGGGAGCCGGCAGCGACTCGATGCATTCGGGTCGCGACTTCGTCTACACCCAGGTTCCCTGAC
>JAYVRT010000343.1:0-6471 GCA_043776025.1 Archangiaceae bacterium
CGCTGTGCTTGGGTTTCGTCACGGCCAGCGATCTCCTTCAGGCCGACACGCCCTGCGAATGTGGGCACGCAGCCTCCGGTAGACGATCGATCGGGCATAGAGGCGGTGGAGCGCGCTCTGCTGCCGGGCGCCGCAGTCGACGTCCATCGCGCCCACCTTGAGGTGTCCGAAGATGCCCGGCGGCCAGCGGGAGAGCATGGCTTCGGCGGCGGCGCGAAAGCCCAGGCCGGTGCCCGCGCCGAACTGCTCACCGCCCAGTTCGATGGTCAGGCCAAGCCCGAGCCGCCCGCGGATGTCGACGGTGACCACGTTGTCGAGGAAGGGGTCGCACCGGGCGACCCGTGCGGCGACGTCGGGGGCGGCGCGAAGTGTCATCACCATCGGTGGGTCCGACTGGCGCGCCAGCCGCTGGCCTTCCTCGAGGTGCTTCTCCAGCGAGGCGATCGGTGCAGTCTCCCGCAAATGCAACCCGTCGGCCGTCGAGTACCAGACGCAGGCCTGGGTCTCGTCGAGCGCCCAGACGAGGCAGTCGATCGCCCGGCCCCCGGTTCGGCTCACCCGGCCAGCGCCCACCGCGCCTCCGAAGTCCCAGGCCTCGGGGTCGGCGGCGAAGGACCGCGGGCGGCTGGCGTAGCTGGCCACGGGGAACCGTCGCAGGGGCCGGTCGGGCTCGAACGCGAGCGCACGGCCGCCGACCTCGAGCGTGAGCGGAATTTCCAGGGCGTGGTTGCGGCAGCGGCCGGCGACCCGCCCCAGCCGCGCGGCGGTCACCTCGCTGTCAGCGTCGGCGGCGATCACCTCGACCGCGGTGCCCGCGCCCGCTTCGAGGATCAGCGTCTGAGCCGCCTCGGAGGGCGCCACCGACCGCGCCGAAGGGCGGCCGTCGGGCAGCAGCGTCACCACCAGCGCCTCGCGCACGGCGAGCTGGCGGTCGGGGCCGCGGTTCAGCGGGTCGTGCGGCGGGCCGGGGATCTCCTCGGCGCGGGCGACCACCGCCAGCGTCCGCTGCTCGCAGGGCTTGAACAGCCGCGGGCCGAGGCGCTGGAACATCGGCGGCGCGTCGGGGATCGCCGAGGGTGCCCCCAGAGACCGGAAGAGGAGAAACAAGGCCCGGGCCCACGCCTGCTCTGGCCGGGAGCCGATGCCGAGGCTCGCGGCGCCCGGGGCGAAGACCTCGGTCACCCCGCCGTGGTGCTCTTCGGTGAGCCAGCCCGGCGCGTTGTTCGCTGGGCGGGTGCGCGCCAGCGAACGTCCCAGGGCGCCCAGCAGCACCGTGGGGCAGCCGGCGGAGAGGACGTCGCGGCGCAGCGCCCGGCGCAAGGGGCCACCCAGCGGGGGATTCACCGGGCGGATCGCCCGTGCCAGCTCGAGGCCAATCGCCCTGCCGATCGCGAGCACCGCGCGCGGCTCGAGCAGCTCGTCGGTGCCGCCGTGGCCGGCGTGGCGCAGCGCCAGCCTCCGCGTCGCGGCCGAGGCCACCTGCCCCGCGAGCTCGAAGAGGGCCCCGGGACGCCGGGTCGTTTCCGCGGCCCAGAGGGTGCAGAACCAGTCGGGATCCTGGAGGTCCTTGGGACGCACGCCCTGGCCGAGCAGCCGCCAAAGCGAAGGGAAGGGTGGCGGCCCGCCCACCGGCGCGAGGTACATCAACATCAGCCGGGTCAGCGGCGTCGGGGACCGCTGCCACAGGTCGCTGATCTCGGCCTGGTCCTCGACCAGGTGAGGCGCAGCGACCCGGTCCCAGAAATCGAGGCCGAGCCCGCCCGCGAGCAGCGCACCAAAGGGGAGCAGGCCCAGCGGGACCCGTGCGGTGGTCCGGTCGGCCAGGGACAGCGGCTGCAGCGTCAGCTTGACCCCCTCGGCGCGCAGCAGCGACTGGGCGACCTCGAGCCGGGCCCGGACGCGGTCGAGCTCCCGGGGGCCCAGCGCCGGGTCGAGCACGGCGAAGGTGTCCACGCCCTCTCGCCCCGGGATCGCCAGCAGCGCGGAGATCATCCGCCGGCCGCGCTGACTGCCCGAAGGAGGCGGGAGGTGAAAAGCACGCGCCAGCGGGGCCCACCGGCGCTGGCTCTTCACCCCGGCGACGCCTGGCGGATCTCCTCTCAGCTCACGGTGCGAGAAGTTGGCCTGCAACAATACGGGCAACAGTTGCACTGCCTGGTAGTCGCGCGGCGCCAGGTGCCGGGCGAGCCAACGGCGCCGCCAGCAGAGCATCGCCGTCATCGCTCGGATCTCGCCCGGGTCGGGGACCGCGGTTGAATCGGACCGGACGAGTGCGAGGCCCACGGCCGTCTACAGCTTGCCGAGGATGGTCAGCTGGAAACTCTTCGCCGAGGCGGTGAGCGCGGCGTCGAGGGCGCGTTCGGCCAGCGCCAGCCGGCTCGCCGAGTCGACCGCGTCGGCGTCGGCCAGGTGCGAGAGCGAGGTGAGGGCGCCGTCCTTGCCCGCGCGGGTGGCGGCTCCGGCGGCGTCGAGCACGCCCATCGACGATCCGGCCTGGCTGCGGGCGGTGGCGATCTGGACGATTCCGGAATCAAGGCCGGTGAGGCTGTTCTGGATCCCGGCGACGTTGTTGGTGGTCAGCGCGGCGGTGAGCGCGCTCAGAGTGGTCAGCACGTCGACCCCGCCGCCGACACCCTTGGCGGCGATGTCCGCCCGCACCGAGACGGTCTGGAGGACGCCGGGAGCGATCTCCACCTGGCGGACGCCAGTGTCGCCGACGTAGGCGCCGGCGGCGGTGAAGGGCGGCGCACCGTCGAGGAAACCGCCGAAGAGGTAGCGCTGGCCGACCTGGGTGTTGAGGGCGGCGATCGCCGTCTTCATCAGCCCGTCGACCTCGCTCGCCGCGGCGGCGCGCTCCGCGGGGGAATAGCTCGCGTTCGACAGCTGCACCGCCAGCTCCCGGGCGCGGCTCAACGCCTGGCCGACGCTGTCGAGGGCGCCGTCGGTGGCCGCCAGCTCGTCGTTCGCCGCGCCGACCGCGTCGTGAATCGCCTGGAACCGGGTCGCCTCGATCCGCCGGGAAGCGATCTGACCCGCAGCGGCGGGGTCGTCTCCAGGCTGGGCGACGCGGATCCCGGTCGAGGCCTCGGCGGTGGCGGCCTCGCTGCGCTCTCGCGCCGCGCCGATGCGGCGCTGCGCCCCTTCGTAGATCAGCCGGTCGGTCACACGCATGGTCGCCTCACTTCAGCTGCAGCAGCGTCTTGAGCATCTCGTCGGCGGTGGTCATCACCTTCAGCACCGCCTCGTAGGCATGCTGGGCCCGCGTCATGTTCACCATCTCTTCGTCGATCGAGACGCCCGAGGTGGCCTCGCGCATCGTGTCGAGGTGGTTGCTGATCGCCGCGTCGTGCTCGGCGGCGGCGCTCAGCCGCTGCGCCGAGGCTCCGAAGTCGGCGATCAACCCGCTGAGCGCGCCGGCAGCGTTGAGGCCGCCCGACAGCGCCTGGCTCTCGGTGCTGATCAGCGCCAGGAGGGCGACGCCGTCGCCAGGGAGCGTGGCCGCCGAGGAGGACGCGCCGAGCAGCCGCGGGTCGGCCTTCACCGCCGCGTTGACGGTGAGCGTGCGCGCGGCTCCGATGGAGGTCGCGGACACGGTGAAGAGGTCGCGACCGGTGGTGCCGTCGAGCGCGAAGCCGGTGCGGTGCACCGCGTTCACCGCGTTGCCCGCGTCGAAGGCGAGGGTATCGAGCGAGGCGCCTGCCTTCTTCAAGGTGCCATCGCGGGCGTCGAGCATCCCCCCCATCACGCCGCCGAGCTCAGCGGGGGTGAGCGCCGTCGGGCCCGAGCCGTCGGCGCGGGTGAGCTGGATCGCCTGGTGGCCGCCGTTGGCCGGGTCCGCCAGCGTCGACAGCGACGCCGCGCGATCGCCGCTGACGAGCGCGGTGCCGTTGCCCAGGGCCAGGCCGATGTCGCCGTTGGCGTCCGGCACCGGGTGGGCCCCGGTGAGGTCGGCGAGGCTGTCGAGCGAGCGCTGGCGCGCGTCGAGCAGATCGTTGGGCTCTCCGCCCGAGGCGCGGGCGATGCGGATCTGCCGGTTGAGGTCGGCGACGTTGGCGGCCATGGCGTTGACCGTCTGCACCGTGCCTCCGAGCTTCGCGTCGAGCCCAGTGCGGGCCCCCTCGATGCCGTTTGCCGCCGTGTTGAAGGTCAGCGACAGCTGCTGCGCCGCCGAGACCGCCGCCTGCCGCAGCCCGGGGTCCGCCGGGTTCTGCGACAGCGCCCGCAGCGAGCCGTAGAATGCGCCGAGCGCGGCGGTCAGGCCCGCGCCGCCGTCGGGGTCGAGCTCGGAGACCGCCTGGAGCGCGTCGCTGTGCGCGGCGCTCCGGGCGGCCTGGCCCCGGGCGCCGGGCAGCTGCGACTCGAGGAAGCGGTCGCGCGCCTGGCTCACGGTGAGCAGCGCAGCGCCGCGGCCGATGAAGGCGCCGGCGATCTGCTCGGCGGGGAGCACCGCGGCGAGCTCGGCGCGCTGGCGGCTGTAGCCGGGGGTGTTGACGTTCGACACGTTGTTGCTCGCCGTCGCCGCCGCGCCCTGGTGTGCGCTCAGGCTGCTGCTCGACTGGGAGAGGATGCTGAGCAGGTCGGCCATGGGGGCTCTAAAAGCGGGCAGAGGTGAGGCTGGGTGACGACGCGCGGGGGCGCGCGCCGGTCCGGTCGTAGGCACTGGGGCGGGGGTTGAGCGCGGCGGTGTAGCTGCGCACCACCTTCAAGGTCCGCTCGGCGAGGGTCCGGTTGAGCGCATCGAGCTCGGCGAGCGCCGCTGCCAGCGCGCGGATCTCGGCCAGCGACTGCTGAAGTGCCGTCCCTTCTTTCCCTGCCCGGGCGGCGAAGGCCTCGGCGCTGACCTCGGGCAGGCCGAGCGCGGCGGCGGCGCGCACCAGCTCGGCCACCAGCTGCCGTTCGAGCATCCCCAGCGCGGCGTTGAAGTGCTCGCGGCGGGCGGCCCGCTCGAGCAGCGCCGCGGAATCGAGGGTCCGCAGCAGCCGGCGTTCTTCCCGGGCCCGGCCGATCTCCGCCCCGAGCGCGATCTTCAGCTGGTCCGACAGCGAGAGCGCGAGGGCGAGCTTCATCTGGGCTTAGCGGCGCAGCGCCGACTGCAGGCGTGCGTCGATCTCCGCCGACTCGAGAATCCGTTCGGCGATCTGGGAAGGGTTGGGCTTGAAGGCGCCGCTGCGGATCTGGTTCTCGATCTGCTGCAGGTGGGCCGAGCGGGACGAGCCGGCGACTTGGCGCGCGACCTCGATCGCCCGGTTCACTTCCTCGGTCTGGGTGGTGCTGACCCGATCCTGCTTCTCCAGTGGCGTGACCGGACGAGCGGCGACCTTCTCGACCGAACTGACTGCGCCCACCTCTGAGGTCTCGGAGATTTTCATCTTACGGCTCCTTGCGATCGGGGGGACTCGCAGGGATCTCATCGGCACGCAGGCCGTAACTCTTCAGTGCGCGCATCGGGTCGACTGGGGTGCCGTTGACCCGGACCTCGAAGTGCAAGTGATCACCGGTGGTTCTGCCGGTATGGCCAACGCGCGCAATCGGCTCTCCCGGTGAGACCCGCTGCCCCTCCTTGACCAGCAGCTGTGAGGCGTGGGCGTAGAGGGTGGTCAAACCACCGCCATGGTCGATCTCGACCGCGCTGCCGTAGCCGCCCCGGTCGCCGGCGCGGCGGACGACCCCTCCGCTGGCGGCGGAGATCGCGGTGCCCTCGGCGGCAGCGAAGTCGACCCCCGGGTGGTTCGAGGCCAGGTGGTTGATCGGGTCGACCCGGGCTCCGAAGCCGCTGCTGACCCGCCCGGCCACCGGCGCGGAGCCGGGCGAGGGCGGCGCGAACGATGCTTCCAGCGTCTTTGCCAGGCCGAAGCCCCCGGCGCCAGCGACGGCGTCGGCGAGCGCCTCGGCGAAGAGATCCGACCGGAGCGCCGAGCCCGCCGCGTCCCCACCCTTGAAGACGCCGCTCGACATCAGCAACTGCTTCACCAGCAGCGACTCCAATTGGCGGCTGGTGTCCTTCGAGTCTCGCGGCGCCGGGCCGATGTCCTGGAGCAGCGGCATCAGATGACCTCGAGCTCGGCGTCGAGCGCGCCCGCGGCGTCGAGGGCCTGAAGGATCGAGACCAGATCCCTCGGCGTGGCGCCGAGCAGGTTCAGCGCCTTGACCAGCTCGTCGACGGTGGTGGCGGCGGGCAGGGCGACGGCGCGCCGCGGCTCCTCCTGTGCCTGGACGGTGGCGACCGGCACCACCGCGGTCGTGCCGCCGCGGGAGAAGGCGCTGGGCTGGGAGACGATCGGGCTCTGGGCGATCGAGATCTGCAGGCCGCCGTGGGCGACGGCCGCCGGCCGCAGCCGCACGTGCTCTCCGGCGACGATGGTGCCGGTGCGCTCGGAGATCACCACCTTCGCCCGCTGGTCGGCGTCGACCTCGAGCTCCTCGAGCCGGGCGATCAGCCCGACCGGGTTGTCCTTGAGTTCGTCGGGCGCC
>JAYVRT010000344.1:0-2011 GCA_043776025.1 Archangiaceae bacterium
GCCAGGAGCACATCAACTCCACCCTGCCCCAGCTGATGCTCTACGAAGCGCTGGGCTGGAAGCCGCCCAGGTTCGCCCACTTCCCGCTCATCCTCGGGCCAGATCGCGAGAAGCTGTCGAAGCGGAAGCACCCCGAAGCCGACGTGATGGCGCACAAGAAGAACGGGATCCTGCCGCACGCGCTGCTCAACTTCGTGGTTCGCCTCGGCTGGAGCCACGGCAACGACGAGCTCTTCAGCCGTGCGCAGTTGATCGAACTGTTCGATCTGAAGGACGTCGGCAAGACCAACGGCGTGTGGAACCCCGAGAAGCTGATCTCGGTGAACCAACACTGGATCAAGAACGGCGACCCGAAGGAGCTCGCGGTCACCCTCCTGCCCTACCTGCAGGAACTCGGCGTCACCAACGCATCAGCCGACGAGCGCCTGATCACCGCCGTCAAGGCGTTCGCGACGCGCGCGAAGACGCTGGTGGAGATGGCCCAGTCGATCAAGCCCTACTACGCGCAGGGCGTGACCCTCGACCCCGCGGCGGCAGCGAAGCACCTCGACGCGCCGGGCAAAGAGATGCTCAAGGTGACGAAGGCCAAGCTGCTCGCGCTGCCCGAGTGGCAGGCGGCGGCGATCGACCCCATCGTCGACGTGATCGCCACCGAGACCGGCGCCAAGAAGGGCGCGATCGCCCAGCCCTTGCGCGTGGCGGTCACCGGCGGCACCACCAGCCCGGGCATCGGCGACACCCTCGCCCTCCTCGGCCGCGACGAGACGATGCGCCGCATCGATGCGGTCCTTGGAACCTGAACTTCCCCTCGAGCCGCCGCCGCCCCGCCCCACGCTCTGGAGCCGGGTGGCGCCGCTGTTCGAAGGCCTGGGCGGCGAGCCGACGGTGATCCTCTGCGGCGCGAGCGCGCTGCTGATCGTCTCGCACTACCAGGGCTCCGCGGGCTTCTTGCGAAGCCTGGTGGGCACCGCGCTCGATCAACACCCGTGGAACGCGACGTTCGGTCACTTCTGGTGGTTTGGCGCGAGCATCGCGTTGTACCTCGTGATGCCGCTGCTGCTCGCGCTCGCGACCCGGGGCAGCTTCAACCAGCGCTACGGCTTTCAGATTGGCGACTGGCGGGCGGGCGTCACTATCACGCTGCTCTTCCTCGCCGTGATGCTGCCGGCCACCTTCGTGGCTTCGAAGCTCGATGCGTTCAAGGGCATCTACCCGCTCGCGGGAAACGCCGCGTACATGATCAACATCGGGGGCGGGAAGACCGAGATCTCGTGGACGCTCTTCCTCACCTACGAGGCCGCCTACCTCGCGTACTTCTTCGCCTGGGAATTCCTCTTCCGCGGGTGGATGGTGCACGGGCTGACCCCGAGCTGGGGCCGGGGGGCAGCGATCCTCGCGCAGATGGCGCCGTTCGCCGTGATGCACCTGGGCAAGGCCGAGCTCGAGGCGCTGGGCAGCATCATCGCCGGCATCGCGCTGGGGCTCCTGAGCCTGCGAACGCGCAGCTTCTATTACGGCGCCTTGATCCACGGCGTGGTGGCCGTGTGGATGGACTGGCTCTCAGCCAGGGGTCCGTTGCTCGGGCCTTGACGACTGTGCGGGCGTTCGGTACTTGCCGCGCCGTGCGACGCGCGCTCTCGAGCTTGGTGATGGTGATGGCGCTCTCGGCGTTCGCCGACTCGGAGCTGGGTGCCCAGCTTCCCGACGGCGCGCACAAGGTGGCCGAGCATCGCTACAAGTCGTCCACCGACTTCGAAGGCACGCTGAAGTATTACAAGAACGTTTACCCGGCGAGCTCGAACCCGCGGAAGTCGGTGGTGAACCAGCCGGGCGTGAAGGCCGTGCACATTCCCAACACGTCAGGAAAAGGCGCGTGGGAGGGTCTCAACATCTACGAAGCGAACGACGAGGTTCGCATCTATGTTGTGCCCGCGAATGGAAGTGGTAGTAAAAAAAATACCAAGAAGTAAGTCGCAGCCGTTCTTGGGGAATCGTCCAACGGTAGGACTCC
>JAYVRT010000345.1:0-6466 GCA_043776025.1 Archangiaceae bacterium
GGCCGGTGCCCGTCACCTTGCCAATGACGGCGGCGTCCAGATCCCACTTGTGGAAGATGTCGAGCACCTGCTGCTCGCGGCCGACCTTGGCGACGAGCACCATCCGCTCTTGCGACTCGCTGAGCATGATCTCGTACGGGGTCATGTTCGTCTCGCGGCGGGGGACCTTCGCCACGTCGAGCTCGATGCCGTTGCCCGCGCGGCTGGCCATCTCGATCGACGAGCTGGTGAGGCCGGCGGCGCCCATGTCCTGGATTCCCACCACCGCGTCGGTCTCGAACAGCTCGAGGCACGCCTCGAGGAGCAGCTTCTCGGTGAACGGATCTCCGACTTGCACCGTCGGGCGCTTCTCGTCGGATTTGTCGTCGAACTCGGCCGAGGCCATCGTCGCGCCGTGGATTCCGTCGCGGCCGGTCTTGCTGCCGACGTAGAGAATCGGGTTGCCGACGCCGGCGGCGGTGCCCTTGAAGATCTTGTCGGCGCGCAGCACCCCCACGGTGAAGGCGTTGACGAGACAGTTCCCATCGAAGCTCTCGTCGAAGGCGACCTCGCCGCCAACGGTGGGCACGCCGATGCAGTTGCCATAGCCGGCGATGCCGGCGACCACGCCCTCGACGAGCCAGCGGGTCTTGGGGTGCGAGGGCTTGCCGAAGCGCAGCAGGTTCATCAGCGCGATCGGCCGCGCGCCCATCGTGAAGACATCACGCAGGATGCCGCCGACGCCGGTCGCCGCGCCCTGGTACGGCTCGATGTAGCTGGGGTGGTTGTGCGACTCCATCTTGAAGGCCACCGCGTCGCCGTCGCCGAGGTCCACCACGCCCGCGTTCTCTCCGGGTCCGACCAACACCCGGGGCCCGGTGGTGGGGAACTGCTTCAAGTGCTTGCGCGAGGACTTGTACGAGCAGTGCTCGCTCCAGAGCACGGAGAAGATTCCGAGCTCGACCAGGTTCGGATCTCGGCCGAGGTGGCCGACGATCTTCTGGTACTCGTCGGGCTTGAGGCCGTGCTGGGCGATGACGTCGGCGGAGAGAGCCATGGCCGAAGCTTCTACTTTCCCTCGGCGCGGTTAAGCCAGCGGGAGCGCAAAATGGAAGCGCCTCAGCGGCCGAAGCCGCTGCCCTCGCGGCCGTCGCCGTCGACCCACGCCCGCGCCATCCGCGCGCTGTTGAAGGCGAAGCCGACCCGGCCCCGCGCATCGACGAGGATCAACCCTCCGTCTCCGCCGTAGCGCTTGAGCTGCTCGACGGCCTGGGCGGCGACGGCGCTCGGCTCGGAAGACCCGAGCAGATCCACCGCGTGCCGGGCGAGCGTCGCCTTGATGATCGCCTCGCCCAGCCCGGTGCAGGAGCACGCCCCGAGCGCGTCGGCGGCGTAGGTGCCGCAGCCGATCAACGGGGTGTCCCCCACCCGGCCCGGCCGCTTGAGCATCGTCCCTCCAGTGGAGGTGGCCGCGGCGACGTGCCCCTGGTCGTCGCGGGCGACGGCTCCGACGGTGCCGTGCCCCTTCGCGGTGCGCTGTTCGAGGAGCTTCTTCCACTTCTGCTTCGCCTTCTCGGTCACCAGCGCCAACGGCGCCAGCAGCGGCACGCCCTGCTCGACGGCGAAGTCGCGCGCGCCCTGGGCGACGAGGAGCACGTGCGGCGTCTGCTCCATCACCCGGCGCGCGAGCCGCACCGGGTTCTTCACGTCCTGCAGGCAGGCCACCGCGCCGGCGCCGCCGTCTTCTCCGCGCATCACCGAGGCGTCGTTCTCGACCTCGCCCTTGAGGTTGAGGGCCGAGCCGAGGCCCGCGTTGAACGTAGGGTCGTCCTCGAGCGCGACGACCGCGGCGATCACCGCGTCGAGGGCGCTGCCGCCCTTCGCCAGCACCGCGTGACCCAGGCGCGCCGCCTTCAGGCACCCTTCGATGCAGGGCACGGCGTCGTCGAGCTCGCCGAAGTCCCCCGCTCCGCCGTGGACGATGATGCTCGCCATCAAATCACCCCTGCCCGCTTCGCCATCGCGCGGGCGGGAATCTTGAGGACATCGAACCGGTGGAGCACGTCTTTTTCGAGACTCTGAAGGAACGTCGCCTGCCGCTCGCCCGACAGCAGGTCCCCGAACGGGTTGCGCGCGCGCGGCCCGTCATCGTCTCCCTCGAAGATGGTCTGGCGAGCGGAGGCGAAGTGGTAGGCGAGCTCGGCGGCGAGCAGGCGCTGCAGGCTCTTGCCCGCCGTCGGCCACAACAGCCCGAGCAGCCGCCAGCCGAACTGGCTGTGCACCGACTCGTCGGCGGCGAGGACCTTCAAGCTGGCGCGGGCGAGCGGATCCTTCGTCACCTTTTGGGTCGCGGCGAGCAGCGCCATCGACAGCGTCTCGCCGACACAGAGCGAGCCGATGGTGGAGCGCAGCACCCGCTCGAGCAGCGGCCGCTGCACGTTGGACCGGACCCACGGCGGCTCTCCGGGGATGATCGCATCGCCCCCCAGCGCGGCCACCATGCGCTTGCACAGCTCGACGTGCCGGGCCTCGTCGCGCACCACCCGGACCGCGGTGGAGAGGACGTCGAAGCGGGCCCCGAGCTGCGTCAGCTCGCAGAGGAACTCGGTGAAGCCGATGAGCGAGCGGTACTCGTCGAGCGTCCGCTGCTGCCAGGCGGTCAAGCCCCAGTGGAGCGTCCGCGCGTCGAAGCGGCGGCGGTCGAAGCGCGCGAAGGCCGCGGCCGACGCCTGGGGCCCCAGGCCCTCGTCGTAGAAGCGGCGGCTGAACACACCCAGCGTGGCGTCGCCCCCGCCCAGATCGAGGCGAGGGCTCACTGCAGGCTCCCCGCGTCTGCGGCCTCGGCAGGCAGTTCGACCTGGTCGTCCATCGCCACCCGCCCCGCCGAGCGGCGGAAGATCTCCCACAGCGCCTTGCGGTGCCCGGCGGCGTCGGTCTTCCCCGAGAGGATCAACGACACGCCCTCGTAGCGCACGGCGAGCTTGAGCCTGGCGGCGGCGAGCGCGGCTTCGATCGCCTTCAGCTGGGCCTGGAGCACGATCGGCTCGAAGGTGAGGTCGAGCTCCTTGGCGACGAACGCGTCGGACGCCAACAGCGCCAGCAGCGCGCCCCGGCACTTGTCGTCGGCCACGGTGCCGGTCAGCTTGTCGTACCCCTCGGGGTGGTGCTCGAGCTTCGGGCACGCCTTGAGCGCCGCCGGGAGCGTGCCCGTGTCCGGCTGCGGCCTGGCCTCGACCCGCAGGCGCCAGACGGCGAACTTCCGCTCGGCGTACATCAGCACCAGGGTCCGGCCCGGCTTGAGCGCGGTGAAGAGGATCTCTCCCGACTCGAGGTACTCGACGCTGACGACCTTCGGGTCCTCGACCTCGAACCACTCGAGCGACGAGAGGTGAACGAACTTCTCCTTGCCGACCTCCAACGGTTGCACCACGTCGACCGGCCAGGCCCCCGCCTGCGTGCAGCACAGGAGCGCCGGCAGCCAGGCCCAGCGCATCACTGGAGCAGCGACGCAAACAGCTTCAAGCCGTCGGCGCTGCCGAGCAGCGCTTCGGCGGCGCGCTCGGGGTGCGGCATCATCCCCAGCACGTTGCGGCCCTCGTTGATGATCCCCGCGATGTCGTTGCGGGCGCCGTTGGGGTTGGCGCGGTAGCGGAAGACGACCTGGCCGTTGCCCTCGAGGCGCTTGAGCCCCTCGTCGTCGAGGAAGTAGTTCCCCTCGGCGTGGGCGATCGGCATCCGCAGCACGTCGCCCTGCTTCAGCCCGCGGGTGAAGGGAGTCTGGGCGTTCTCGACTTTGAGCTCGACGTCCTGGCAAATGAACTTCAGCGAGGCGTTTCGCAGCAGCACCCCCGGCAGCAGCCCGGCCTCGGTGAGGATTTGAAAGCCGTTGCAGATGCCGAGCACCTTGCCGCCCTTCTTCGCGTGGGCGGTGACCTCTTCCATGATCGGCGAGAAGCGGGCGATCGCGCCGCAGCGCAGGTAGTCACCGTAGGAGAAGCCACCGGGGACGATGATCGTGTCGCAGCCCTGAAGGTCGCGATCCTTGTGCCACAGCTCGACCGTTGGCTGGCCGAGCAGCTGCTTCACCACGTGCACCGCGTCCGCGTCGCAGTTGCTGCCGGGGAAGAGGACGACGCCGAACTTCACGGGAGGACCTCGACCTTGAAGTTCTCGACCACGGTGTTGGCGAGCAGCTTCTGGCACATCTGCTCCACCCGGGCCCTGGCGGCGGCGGCGTCCTTCGCCTCGACCTCGAGCTCGACGTACTTGCCCAGCCGGACCCCCGACGCCTCGGGGAAGCCCAGGGTGTGGAGGCTCTTCTCGACCGCCTTTCCCGCGGGGTCGAGGACGCCTGCTTTCAAGGTGATGAAGACGCGCGCTCGCATCGGCGCCCAATAACAAACTTCTGGCGCCGACAGCGCCTGAAACAGACGACGCGCACCCATAGACACCCACGTTGCGTCGAGCGATCCGGCCCCACTTCGACTAAATTCTGATCCGATGCCTACTTGGGCAATGTGGGCGATCGTCGGCGGGCTGCTGGCGATGCGGGGACTCCTCGGAGCCGCGGAGACGGCGCTGACCGGGGTCTCGGACGTTCGCGCGCGCGAGCTCAAGGGGGTCCACCCCCGAAGGGGCAGGCGGCTGCTCCGGCTGAAGACCGAGCGCGAGGCGACCGCGGCCGCCCTGCGCTTCGGGATGGTGCTCAACGGCTTCACCGCGGCGGCGATCGCCACCCTGGTGCCCCCGCGGCTGCTCGGCCTGACCCTGAGCAGCATCGCCGACTACGAGTGGATCACCTGGGGGACGCCGCTGGTGAGCGCGCTGCTGGTGGGCGTGCTGGCGACGATGGTCGACGTCGTCTTTCGCAGCATGGCGGGCAGCAAGCCAGAGGACTGGGCGCTGGCGCTCTCCGGCCTGGTCGCGATCTTCGTCAACATCCTCTACCCGGTGATGCGCGCCCTGGCGCTTCCGCTCAACCTGCTGCTGGCGCCGTTCGGGCAGAAGGTCAGCTTCCAGGCGCCGCCGTTGCCGCTGGATGAATTGGAAAAGCTGCTCACCGCGCAGGCGGCGCAGAAGGGCCTCGACAAGGGCGCGCCGCAGCTGATCCGGTCGATCTTCGAGCTGTCGACGAAGACCTGCCGCGACGTGATGGTGCCGCGGACCGAGGTGGTGTCGGTGGACATCAGCACCAGCCCCTCGGAGATCCTGGGGATGATCTCCGAGCAGAACCACTCGCGGATCCCCGTCTACGAGGGCGACGTCGACAAGGTGATCGGCATCCTCCACGTGCGCGACCTGGTGCCGCTGCTGCAGAACCCGTCGCTGATCGTCCTCCACGACTTGATCCGCCCGGCGGTGTTCGTGCCCTGGGTGAAGCCGATCGGCGATCTGCTGCGGGAGATGCAGAAGCAGAAGATCCACCTCGCCGCGGTGGTCGACGAGTACGGCGGCTTCATGGGCATCGTCACCCTCGAGGACATCCTGCGGGAGATCGTCGGCGACATCGGTGACGAGTTCGAGGAGGAGGCCAAGCCGTTCGAACGGCAGACCGACGGCAGCTTCCTCGTCGACGCGATGCTCCCGCCGCAGGAATTTGGGCGGGCTTTCGACTTCAAGCTCCCCGAGGGCGAGTACGAGACGTTGGGGGGCTTCCTCTCCTCGCTGGCAGGCGCGATCCCCGATGCGGGCGAGAAGTACATCGTCAACGGGTGGACCTTCGTCGTCCACTCGAAGGCCGGCCCGCGGCTCGACCGGATCCGGGTGATCAAGCCCCGGGTGCCGCCGCCCTCGACGCGCGACTCGAGCCCCGATCTGTTGCACCCACGGCCTTCGCCGGCGCGCTAGTGGATACCCAGCTGCCGCCGAAGTTGAACGAGGTGCTCGAACGCATCACCGACCCCGAGCTCGCGCTGAAGCTGCAGCGGGTGATGGACGCGGCGGCGGTGGCGATCGAACACCTCGGCCAGCTGAACCTGGTGGCCCAGGAGCCGCCGCTGCACGAAGGGAGTGCCGACCTGGGGGTGTGGGAGAAGATGGCCGCGCCGATCAGCGCCACGGTGGTGGCCGTCAACCAACTGCTGAAGGCGATCGACGCCGAATTCCCCGACGTTTCCCACCGGGTGCTGGCGCTGGGCACGACCTCGAGCGACGACGAAGCGGAGGCCGAGGCGGGGCTGGTCTTCCGCGCCGTGGCCGCGCAGCTCGAGCGGGACGTAAACGAGGTGGGCGGCATGATGCGCAACCCGGAACTGGTCGGCAGCGCCTGGGCCCTGCTGGGCGAGCTGCAGCGGCTGCGCGCCGGCTTCCGTGCGCGCATCGGTGACGCGGTGTACCTCGCCGCTGCGGCCTGCGCCCGGGTGAAGCGAGAGGAGGTGGTGCCCGGCTTCGCCAAGGAACTCGAGCGCGCTTCGCTCTTCCGCAGCACCGCCGCCGACGTGCGCCGTACCATCGAGGTCAAGGTCGACAACGCCACCACCGCGCCGCA
>JAYVRT010000346.1:0-6465 GCA_043776025.1 Archangiaceae bacterium
AAGGGCGGAGTCGCCTGCGCCGCGTCCACCGGGGCCGGCTCGATCGAGGAGATCCTCGCCTTCGCGAAAGAGGTCGGCTTCCCGCTGATCATCAAGCCCCGCGATGGCGCTGGCGCCTCAGGCACCTCGAAGGTCGAGACCCTCGCCCATCTGCACGAGTGTGCGCGCGCGCTGGGCGTCGAGAAGGGCCGCTCGGTCGCCGTCGAGGAATACATCGAGGGCCACGAGGGCTTCTACGACACGATCTCGATCGGCGGGCACGTGGTGCACGACTTCGTCACCCACTACTACCCGAACGTGCTCGAGGCGATGCGCACCCGGTGGATCTCTCCGCAGTTCATCACCACCAACCGGGTCGATTCCGCCTCCGGGTACCAGGAGGTGAAGCAGATGGGTCAGAAGGTGATCCAGCTGCTCGGTCTGGGCACCACGGCGACGCACATGGAGTGGTTCTCCGGGCCCAAGGGGCTGAAGTTCTCGGAGATCGGCTGCCGTCCTCCGGGCGTGCGGGCGTGGGACCTGTACAACGTCGCCAACGACATCGATCTCTACCGCGAGTGGGCGATGGCGATCGTCCACCGCCGGCCGGGAGCCCGCCTCTCGCGCCGCTTCTCCACCGGGATCATCGCCCTGCGGCCCGAGTGCGACGGGCAGATCACCGGCTACGACGGGCTGGGGCAGGTCGAGCAAGCCTTCGGTCAGTGGATCATCGACGCCCACCTGCCGCCCGCGGGCACGCGCACCCAGCCGGTGTCCGCCGGCTACATGGCCAACGCCTGGATGCGGTTCAAGCACCCCGACTACGACCAGCTGCGGCGGATCCTCGACGCGGTGGGGCAGACGGTGAAGGTCCGAGCGAGGGAATGACGTGAAAGGCGCACTGCTCGGCCCCCAACAGGTCCACTCCAAGCTGCAGGCGGTGGTGGAGACCTTCGCGCTCGACGCGCGGATCTCGCTCGTCACCGCGGGCTGGCAGGAGCGCGAAGACCAGGACGCCGAGGTCCACGAGGCGCTGGGAAAGAAGACGCTCAACCTGAACCTCTATGCCCGCGGCGAAGAGGTGTTCGCCAAGGACAAGGAGTTCGCCAGGCTCCACCGCGCCCGGCAGGACCACCTGCGGCAGCGGCAGGAGTACTACCGGATGCGGATCAACCGCTTCGGCGACGCCGCGCTCGACATCGCCCGGCTGTCGGCGGGCACCGAGTTCGAAGAGGAGGAGGCGAAGGCGTCGATCGAGAGCATGCGCAACCTCGACCTCGCGCACCTCAAGCACTGCCGCGCCGCGCGCGAAGAGTTCGAGCACAAGGCGAAGCCCTTCGAGCGCCCGGTGATCGCCAAGCACCGCGAAGAGATCGCCGACATCCTCCGCAGCACCCGGGTGCTGGCGATTGCCGGCGGCCATGTGGCGATCCTCCTCAATCGGCTGCGCATGTTCGGTGTCGCCGAGCTGCTCGGCGACCAGGTGCTGATCGCCTGGTCCGGTGGCGCGATGGTGACCGGCGAGCGGGTGGTGCTCTTTCACGAGAGTCCGCCGCAGGGCGCCGGCGTGTCCGAGGTGATGGACGAGGGGCTGGGGCTCCACCACGGGATCGTGCCGCTGCCCAACCCGAAGCTGCGGCTGAAGCTCGAGGATCCGCTGCGGGTCGGCTGGCTCGCCCGCCGCAACGAGCCGGCGCGCTGCATCGCGTTCGATCACGGCGAGTACGTGATGTTCGACGAGAAGCGCTGGTTCGGCGCGTCGGGCACCCAGTGGCTCAAGCGCGACGGCACGGTCAGCCCGAGGTGGGCCTCGTGAGCCTCGCGGTCGAGACCCTGGCGGCGGCCAACCCCGACTCGGGAGCGATCGACGCTTTCATGCGCGGCCGCACCTTCCCGATCGTCGAGGGTCACAAGGTGACGTTCTGCTTCCGCGGCCACGCCGAGGCGGTGCACCTCAAGAGCTGGGTCTACGGCCTGCCCAACTCGCAGGACCTGCACCGGATCTCCAACACCGACTTCTGGTTCCTCACCCTCGACATCCCGCCGCGCTCACGCGTCGAGTACAAGCTGGAGATCGTCAACCAGGGCAACGGCCACTGGATCGAGGACCCCCTCAATCCGTTCCGGGCGATGGATCCGTTCGGCGCCAACTCGGTCGCGCACGGCGAGGGCTACGAGGTGCCCGAGTGGGCGATGCACGACTCCGAGGCCCGCGCGGGGGTGCTCGAAGACTGGGTGATCAAGAGCAAGGTCTTCTCCGAGAAGAGACACCTCCACGTCTACCTGCCGGCCCGGTACCGCAAGACGCGGCGCTACTCGGTGCTCTTCGTCCACGACGGCCACGACTACCTGCGCTTCGCGAACATGAAGACGGTGCTCGACAATCTGATTCACCGGCTCGAGATCCCCTCGATGATCGTCGCCTTGAGCAGCTCGGCGAACCGGTTGGGCGAGTACGCCGACGACGAACGGCACGCGAAGTTCGTCACCGAAGAGGTCTTCCCCGACCTGGAGAAACGGCTGCCACTGCTCGGCACTCCCCGCGGCCGCTGCCTGATGGGTGCGAGCTTCGGCGCCGTCGCCTCGCTCTCCACCGCGTTCCGCTACCCCAACTTCTACGGCCGGCTGCTGCTGCAGTCGGGCTCGTTCGCCTTCAGCGACATCGGGAGCCAGAACAAGCGCGGGCCCCTGTTCGACCCGATCATCTCGTTCATGAACAAGTTCCGCGCGACGCCGACGACGGTGACCGAGAAGATGTTCGTCAGCTGCGGGATGCACGAGTCGCTGATCTACGAGAACCGATCGCTGGTGCCGATGCTCCAGGCCACCGAGGTCGAGCTGAAGTACGTCGAAGCGCGCGACGGGCACAACTGGGAGAACTGGAGAGACCGGCTGCGCGAGGGGCTGTCGTGGCTCTACCCGGGGCCGCTGTGGATGGTCTACGAGTAGGCTCGTTTCGGGAGCCTCACCGATCGCTGACAATCGCCGCCACGACCTGACGTGCCGGGGTGAGCCTTGCCTCACTGGGCGCTGGAAATTCTTCCAGCAGGTTGATCAGCGTGATCGGAAATTCGGTCTGCGATTCGCCCCCGATCGCCTGGAGCTCTCGCACCGGGACTTCGTCGGACTACGCCCGCTCGTCCCCGGACCTGGTGCAACCTGCGTCCGGATGGGTCGCGATGAGCAGATCCAACTCGGCACTGCACCGGGCGCACGCCGCCTCCGCGCCCGGGCCGCCCGCGCCGCAGGGCCCAAAAGGTCCAGCGACAGAGTCGAGCGCCCCTTTCATTCCCCCTGTGGCCTCGTAGCAGACAAGCCACGCACGGCAGTAGGTCGCGGGCGGGCCACCGCCGCAGCCGACGGCAAGCAAGAGCAGCAAGCCCCAGACGCATCGCATGCGGCAAGGCGTACCACTCCTCAGCTGTGAATCGCACGAACGCGACCGACACGGAGAGACACGGAGACGGAGACGGACGTCTCCACCGCCCGCCGCGTCGTGCACGACGGACACCACCCGCGCCCTTTGCAGCTGAAGGCCAGCTACGCTAACCAACTGACGATGACAGGCGGTGCTGTCCAACCTGTCTACCGAATCTGATCACGCCCACCACCGCTCAGTCCTCAACAAAGGGATTGACCACCCGAACTGTGCCGTAGAGCCGGTTGTGCTGGAAGTCCTCGGATACCAGCACCGGAATCCCGTTGTGCTCCGCGTAGGCCCACAGGTGGGCGTCGTACCAGGACAGTTTGTGGTGACGAGCCCCTTGCAGCGCCTCGCGAAGGATCTGCTCGTTTGGATAGAGGATCGGAAACTCGCTCAGGAGCCTCGCGCCTTCCTGATGCGGATCGATCGACGGCAACAGCGGCCCTTTGCGGCGGCCGGTGCGGGTCGCGACCGCAACGAACTCGACCACCGCCTGGTGAGGGATCCGAACTGTTCCGTCGACGGCACCCTTCCGAAGGAGGTCCCGGGCGATCTGCTGTTTCTGCGGAAACCGATTGTCGTACCGATACAGAAGGATGTTGGTGTCAACGAGGGTAACGGTCGAGGCGTTCGGCATACGCGTCCTCCCGCTTCCAGCCGCGGCTCTTGGGGTTCAGCTTCATCGTCGGCGACTTCCTTGCGAGCTTCATCAACTGGGCAGTCGTCTCATCAAAGAGTTTCAGGCGGTAGGCGAGATCGTGCCGGGGCCAGCGCAGGCCAGGAGCCTCGGGTTGGTCGAGACGGACCTCGCGCGCGGAGGTCCGGTTGCGCACGGTGCGCACGCGGATGCTCTCTCCGGCCGGCAGGAACTCGATCTCATCCCCCGGCTTGATGCCGTATTGATTGGCTACGACCTTCGGAATCGTGACCTGGAGTTTGCTCGTAACCTTGCTCATTTCCTTACTCTAGCAAGGACGAGACAGAGTGACAGCCCGACTGCCGAAGCCGGTGCATGACACCATTGCGGCGAACTCTTGTCGCTGCGCGGGTCCTCGACTCGGCGGGGACGCCGCTCTCGAGCTCGTCTTCCATCGCGACTGAAGCCCAACACCTACCTCTTGGTGCAGTAGCTGTTGCTGCCGGCGTCGCGGCAGAAGAACGCCGAGGTGCAGTCGCTGTCGCCGGCGCACTTCGACGACGGGCCGCCGTGGCAGATGCCGCCGTCCAGGTCGCACGACAGGCAGGCCTCGCGCTCGACCTCGAAGCCCACGGAGCAGCGCACCTGGGTGACCCCGTCGCAGGTCTCGGTGCTCGCGCCGCTGGCGCAGAAGGGCGAGGTGCCGGCATCCAGCGCGCACAGCGCCGAGGTGCCGGCCTGAACACAGACGTGGGTGTCGCAGTCGACGTGGCTCCAGCGAACCGGGACCAACTGGTCGACGCCCGGCTCGGGGCAGTTCACGGCGACGTTGCCCTCACAGTGGCCAGGGTCTGTCTTGTTGCTGCACTCGTCGCGGCAGGCGGCGGAAAGGAAGACGAGGCTGATCAGCGCGAGTCTCATGCGCCTGCCCTTGAGCAAACTGCACGCCAGCCAGCGGTGGAGCATCGATGCTCCGACCGCCCTGACTCGGCTGTCGTCCTGGCCTGTCCGGTGTTGCGAGGCGCTTCGGCAGTCTGTCAGCTGACCGTCAGTAGCTGTTGTTCTTCCCGAATGACGCCATCTTCCGCGGCGCCGGCTGCGCTTCGACGACGACGTCGGACCCGCTCAGGGCCCCGTCGGCGCTCATCGCGAAGAGCCGTCGAATGTTGTCGCCGAAAAGGCTCACGACGCCGAGCGCCACCGCCAGCACGGCGACGAAGAACAGCGTCCAGCCTTTCGCGCTCGGCAGCAGCTTCCGCGCGTGGCGCCAGCCGTGGCTGAAGCCGCGCGGGCAGTCGCGGGTCAGCACGGTGCCGTCGATTCGCTTGAAGATCCTCGCGCAGATCCGCTCGCCCTCCGAGTTGCGGCGGATCAGCAGTCGCGCCTCTTCGCTCGAGATCTCCGCGAAGTTGAAGACCTTGCACTTGCAGGCAGCGCAGAACCGCACCCGCTCATCGCCGGCCATCCCGGACCATTTCTGCCTGCAGGGGCGGGCGATGTGAACGACTCCAAGTTCCGGATAATCCATTTCGAGCATTTGCAGAGCGTCTGAAACTCCGGCCCTGCCGCCCATCCACCGCTCGTCCGTCGGACGTTCGACCGATGCCAGACGAGGTCGAAGCGTCCGGGTCATGAATTGCGACGTCAACCTGCCGGCGGCCGGAGAGGTGCAATAAATGTAGGGCGAGCTGCTACCTCTCATTCGCCTCCAGCAACCACCAGGCCCGACCCGAAGGTGGTCGCCTGGGCGGAGCTGCAGCCTTTGCTCGCGTTGAGCGTCGTCATCATCGAAGAGCTCGCGTTCGGGTTCGCGGCGCGGCCGAACCGTGAGGTCCAGCTGCGCTTCGACCGGTTCGTTTCTCGGAACTGCGATGTGCTGCCCGTCGACGCTGCCATCGCTCGTCGCGCGGGTGAGACGCGCGGCGCCTTCGCAGCCACAGCGAGACCCGAGCGCAAGCCGACATGCTCATCGCAGCCACGGCGCACGCACGCCGGCTGGTACTGGCAACGCGGAATACGCGCGATTTCGCCGGTCGCGGGTCATCAGCCCGTTCGGCAAGTAGGTCCAGCCCCGACTTCGACCGCCCCGGCGCGCCGTCAGCCGCGCCTGCTGACGATTGCGGTCCTGCCGTCGAGCCGCGGGTCGGCTCGGGTTGGGATTAGTCACCACAGTTCCGGCGTGCCCCGCAGTAGGCTCTTTCGGAGTCCGTCCTCTTCGCAGGAGTCTCAACCGTGGCAACCGTCACCCGCAACATCGGCCTCTCGCTCGGCGCGGACATCTGTTGGCCGATCTGCTTTGAGGAGATCCTCAAGCGGCTGAAGCTGTCGATCCCCTGGAAGGGGGACACCGTCGACTTCCACGTCGAGCGGGTGACGATCGAGCCGTTCGCGATGCAGCAGGCGGTCAAGTACGACGTCGTCATCG
>JAYVRT010000347.1:0-2002 GCA_043776025.1 Archangiaceae bacterium
CTTGAGCGCGAGATCCGCCTCGGCGCAGCTGACCATCGCCTTGAGCAGCTCCTTGCGGCCGTAGCCGGCGGCGGCCTGCATCCCCATGAACGAGGCGTACGGGTGCGGGACGCGGGTCTTCGCCGCCTTCGCCTCGGCCTCGATCTGCGGAAACACCCGCGCCTGAAAGTCGTTGTAGTTGCGCGGCGCCTTGCCGCCCGACAGCTGCACCATCCGCTCGTAGTTGGTGAGCAGAGTGCGGACCACGGAGGTGATCGCTCCGAGCAGCTGCAGCGGCGCGGCGCCCTGCGACAGCGCCTCGGCGACGTACCGGCGGGCCCCATCGAAGTTCCGCTTCTGCAAGGCGTCGGACAGCTCGAGGAACTCTTCCTCGCGCGCGTGGCCGACGAGCAGCTCGACGTCGCGCAGCTTGATCTCCGGCCCTTCGGTGTAGAGCGCGAGCTTGATCAGCTCCGACTGGAGCAGCCGCATGTTGCCGCCGACGCGGTCTTTGAGCTTCTCCAGCGCGGCGCCGACCAGCTTCTTGCCGTAAGGCTTGAGCGTCTCGACGACGAACTCACCCAGGTCGAGGTCCTTGAGCCGGGAGGCGACCTTGCGCTCGATCAGCGAGCCCTTCTCCTTGACCAGCTTGAGGAACGGGCTCTTCGCCTCGAGGTCCGTCGAGGCGATCAACAGCACGTGCCCCTTGGGCGCGCCCTTCGTCAGCAGATCCGTGAGCGCGGTGTCGTCGTTGGCGGGCGCCGTGATGCCCTCCTCGACGCAGAAGGCAGCCACCTCCTTGAGGAACTGAACGTCGACCTCGGCGAGCGCGACGCCGAGCTCGCGTTCCCAGTCGTCGGACTTCGGGGTGCCGTTCGCCGTCGGGTCGAGATCGGCGGCGCCCCACCCGGCCCGGGCGGCGAGCGCCAGCACTCGGCGGGCGGCCTCTTTGCGGCGGTTCGACTTCCAGGCGTCGCGGGCCTTACCCAGGGCGTCGGTTCGGCCCTTCTTCGGCGCGAGAAACTCCGGATCCTTGAGGAAGACGACCTTGGGGCCGGGGAACATCGCCATCGTCGCCAGCTCGCTGGCCACTTCGCGCGGCGACGCACCGTCCATCGTCACCAGGTTGAGACCAGCGGACGCGCCGGGGACGAGCTTGTCGATCAGCGCCTCGGCGGCCTTGCGCACGAGGAATTCTTCTCCCCACAGCAGGTACACCGGCGAGCCCCCCTGGGCCTCGATGTCCTGCAGGGCGTCTTCGAGTTCGTCGCTCACGGCTGGTGGCGCTTTGACCACCCTCTGTGGATTTTGGCGACTGGGAAAGTGCGCCCGTCCCTGCGCAGTCGCGGCCCCTTCCTCCTGTGATTTCGCGGCGCGCGCCCGGCCGGGCGATTGCAACCTTCCTCTTGCTGCAGATGCTCCTGAGACGCCTGCTCACCTACTGCAGCTTCAGCCTCACCGCGGCGGCGCTGGCCCTGGCCATCGCCGGGAATGGACACCACCTCCTGGCGATCTTCCTCGCGGGCCCCTCGAGCCTGTTGGCGCTGATCGCGATCGCGATCTTGGTCGCCTCGCCGCCGGCCACGGTCAAGGCGCGGATGCGCGAGGCGCAGGCGGCCTTCCTCTTCTCCACCGGGGTGATGCTGCTCGCCGCCTCGGCTCCGTACCCGCTGTGCTGAGCGAAGATTCTCAAGGCTTGAGAACCGCCAATTTGACGCCGGCGCTCTGGCCGTCTTATGCCGCCGCGCCTTTCGAACGCGCCGCGGAGCCACTGATTGACGATCAAACCTGTCGCATTGACCTTGCTGTTCGCTTCGGCCGCGTGGGCGCAGGCGCCCCAGCAAGCGGCGGCGCCCTCGAACGAGCCGGTGCCGAGCGAGACCACCGTCGCGGCGCCGGCCGAGGCCGATGTCCCGTCGAAGCTCAAAGGGTTCGACCTCCACCTCACCGTCTTCAACAGCAGCGGCGTCTACTTCGGCGCCGAGCGCTACACCAACACGTTCACCCTCTGGCTCGAGCCCTC
>JAYVRT010000348.1:0-2001 GCA_043776025.1 Archangiaceae bacterium
CAGAAGCCGCTGGGGTTCTCGAAGTAGAGGATGTGGTCCGCCCCTCCGGATCCAGTCCAACTCGCAGGCGCCCAGCTTTCACCCGTCGCGGTCGGTACCCCTCCATCGAGCCCCTTCGGGAAGTCCTTGTGACACCCGGCAGTCAGGTCTCCCTGCGAAAGCGATTTATTCATCGTTTGTGCCCCGCCGACGACCCCCGTCGCCAGCAGCGCCACCGGCCCGCCGCAGTCCGGCTGCTCGTCGAGGGTGCCGTTGCAGTTGTTGTCGAGGCCGTCGCAGATGTCGGGCTTGGGCGTCTTGAGGCTCTGACAGCTCTTCGCTCCGGCGACGCAGGCCACTTTCCCCGGCGCGCACTCGCCCTTGCCGGCGCTGGCACAGTCGGCGCCGACGTCGGTGGGGTTGTCGTCCTTGATGTTGTTGCAGTCGTCGTCGACGCCGTTGCACAGCTCGGGCGCACCGGGGTGGACGGTGATCGCGTTCGGATTGCAGTCGTTGTTGCTCTCGACGAAGCCCCTGGGCGCGGCGCAGGCCGTCACCGGCATCGAGATGTCACCGTAGCCGTCGCCGTCTTCATCACGGAAATACGTCTTCACGGGTGTCAGCCCTTCGTCGATGGTCCCGTTGCAGTTGTTGTCGAGGCCGTCACACTTCTCGGTGCCCTTGGGGTTGGCCTCGGCGCTGCTGTCGTCGCAGTCGAGGTTGTTGTCGACGTAGGGGTCGACCACCGGCTTGCTGCACAGCTCCTTCGGCGCTTTCGGGTTGCCGTAGCCGTCGCCGTCGAGGTCCTCGTAGTAGGTCTTCACCTGTCCGCCCGCGGCGCAGGTCCCACCGTCGAGCACCCGCGTCATGCAGGCGGGCGTTCCTCCCGGCCGGCAGCACAGCCCGTCGTCGCAGACCAGCCCGCTGGGGCAGCTGCCAACGTTGCATTGGTACGGGCCGACCAACGGCCAGGCCTGGTAGCAGCCGGCGGCAGCGGCGAGCGTGACGGGCAGCCACCACCGGCTCAAGGACGCGCCTCGGCGGGCCGGCTGCGGACCAGGTCGAAGGTGAAGACGCCGATGCCGGCCCCGGCGAGCACCAGCCCCGTTCCCAGCAGCGCGTTGCCTGTCGTCGCGTACGCCTCGGCCTGCCGGTGGTGCTCGGTGGCGACGTCGAGCGTCGAGCATGCACGGCTGGTTCCGGCGCAAGGGTTCTGCCCCGCGCCGGTCTGCCGGGCGAGGCTGCCGGCGATGAGGCTGCCGGCGATGAGCACCGCGCCCGCGGACCACAGGCCGAAGCTGACCGCGCGAATGACGCCGTTGGGTTCGGGCGCGCTGTGCACCGACACCTCGGGAGGGTGGGTGACGTCGACGCGGGTCCGGCTGCCCTCCGGCACCTCGACCCGCTGGAGGACCGCGTTTCCGTCGACGTAGACCACGTCCAACTGGTGCGCTCCCGCAGGCACGCTGAGCAGCTCGCCGGCCTTGAGCTTCACCGCCTTTCCGTCGAGCTTGAGCACCGCGCCCACCTGAGAGTCGAGCCGCAGCGCGCCCCAGCCCCGCCGCGCCCAGGCCGGGAGCACTGCCTCGAGCGCGCTCTTCAGGCCGCTGTCTGGCGCGTCCATCTCCGCGTCGCCGGGCTCGAAGAGGAGCCGTTCGCCCTCGAGCCAGAAGGAGACGTCAAACGCCACGCCGCCCCGGGCGTTGTGCAGCGTCAGCAGCACCACCGCTGGCGCGCCTGCCGCGGCGACCGCGTCCCTCTGGCAGGCCAGCTCGATGCACGCCTTCTTCGGCGCGCCGGGTTTGCTCGACGGCCCTTCGCCGACCGGCAGCCCCGAAAGCTTCTTCAGCAGCGCCTCGGTGGCGTGCTGAATCCGACGGACGGCGGCGTCAGGCACCCCCGGGCCCTCGAGCACCAGCGGGACGAGCGCGGCGCGTTGGGTCTGGGCCAGAGCGAGGGACGCCCAGAGCACGCCGAGCAGGCAGAGCCACCGTGTCGTCACCCGGGCTGCTTTACCACGGG
>JAYVRT010000349.1:0-6429 GCA_043776025.1 Archangiaceae bacterium
CAGTCGCTCAACAAGGACAGCGCCCTCTTCTACGACAAGTCCGCGAGGCGGCTGCTCGCCGGGGTTGGGCTCGAGTACACCCCCGAGCCCGACTTTTCCCTGCTGCTGGGGGTCGAGAGCTTTTCGGATCATGCCTGGCTCAACGATCGAACCGTGATTGCCAGCCAGACCACCTTCGCGGGCGCCAACGAGGTCAGCTACACCAACACCGCCTTCTATGCGCAAGCGCTGTGGGACACACCCTGGGTCAACATCGCGATCGGCGGCCGGGTCGAGGATCACAGCCAGGTCGGGATCAACTTTGCGCCGCGGATCGCGCTCACCCGACAGCTCGACCGGGTCAACTTCAAGCTCCTCTACAGTGGAGCGTTTCGCTCGCCATCGATCGAAAACCTCAACCTGGCCAGCGACCTGAAGGCGGAGCACGTCGACGTCGGCGAAGCTGAGATTGGGGTCACCCTCTTCGACTTCCTCTACGGCAGCCTCAACGGCTTCTTCACCCGCATCGAGCAGCCGATCGCTTACCTCTACGAGGAGGCGCGCGGCACCGAGGTCTACAAGAACGCCGACCCGGTGGCGACGGCCGGGGCCGAGCTGCAGTTGGTTGCGCGCGGCCGCTTCGGGTTCGCGAACATCGCGTACTCGCTCGCGGTGCCCACCGAGACGTCGGTCTACGCGGTGCCGGGAGTGCCGGGCCGAACGCTCGGCTTCTCGCTTCACAAGCTCACCGCCACCGGCAAGTTCCACATCTGGCGCGGGCTGAGCGCAGGGGGCTCGTTCGTCTACAACTCCAACCGCTGGGGCTTTCTCACCCCGTCGGAGGCGCTCGACGGGACGGGGAAGGTCGGCGTGCTGCGCGCGACCGTCCTCCTGGGTCTGTGGGTTGGATACGAGGATCTCGGCGTGCGAGGCTTGGCGCTCCAGGCTGGGGTCTCCAACCTGGCCGACGAAAACGTGCCATTCGTTCAGCCCTACGACAGCGGCTCCGCACCGACCCCCGGTAGAGGGCGTGAGATCTTCCTGAGGTTGTCCTACGCACTTCATCTCGACAGATAGTCTCCGGCGGGTGCTGAGCACCTCGCGCTACGGGCTGCTGATCGCGCTCATCGCCGCGACGGCGCTCGCTGACGGCGTTCCGCCCGGCCTCGGCCTGATGGTGATGCTCAAGGTGCTCACCTACGACGCGGGCTTCGACAAGCGCGGCGGTGACGGCGAGTTCCTCGTGCTCGTGCCATTCGCGGCCTCCCAGGGTGCCAGCGCCCAGGACCTCGCGAACACCGGAACTGAGCTGGCCACCCGGTCGATTCAAGGCCGACGGCTGCGCTTCGAGACCCAGCCCGCGGCCGGGCTCGACGCCCAGATCGTCGCCCGCAGCCCAGCGGCGCTGCTGATCCCCGCGGACACGCCGCCTGAGATTGCCCGGCAGTTCGCCGCGGTTGCCCAGAAGCATCGGATCTACACGATGTCGTTCGACGAGCAGTTGGTGAAGACCGGGCTCACTGTTGGAGTGGCGCTCAACAACGGCAAGCCCCAGGTGATCCTCAACGCCACCGCGGCGAAGGCGATCGACGCGGACTTCAGCACCGCCGTGATGCGGATCGCCCGCGTGTACCAGTAGGCCACCGTCGCCGACTCGGGGCGTGAGGGAGGCGAATTGCCTCAGAGTGACTGGCGTCCGCGGCGCGGCGACGACCAACCCCAGCCTGTACGCATGGTCCCAGCTTTGCGGCCTTCGGGAGTCTTCCCCTTCCTCACCTCAGACCCACCATGAAGTCTGTTGAACCTGGACGTGAAGCTGCGCCGAGGCGGCCGAAGCGCCGTCACACAGCAGGGCTGCGATCAGAACGGCCCGCGACCGCGAAGAAATGCTGATCCAGCAGGAGCGCGAGTGGCACGAGGCGGAACTGCGCGAGGCGGCGCGTGTTCGTGAACTTCGCGAGCACGATGACGACCACGAACGCCATTGATCGATGACGGTTGCCAGGCGGCGCCCAGAGAGCGCGCGGGTGATGCGGCCGCCTGGGGGTAGGTGGCGCCCCCGGCTACAGCTTCTCCTTGAGCAGGGTGGTCTGCCCCGCCTTGATCTCGACCGAGATCGTCTTCTCCAGCTTCCGGTCGTCGTTCTTGAGTCGCAGGGTGTGCTTGCCAACTGCCAGCGACAGCTCGACCAGCGGCGTCTCGCCCAGCCGCTTCGGGCCCTCGAAGACCTCTGACCAGGGCGTGGTGCTCAGCGTCAGCTTGCCGCGCGCGACCACCGTCGCCGCGGTCACCGGCGGCTTGCCGGCAGCCGCGACGGTGGCCGCGGCTGTGGCCGTCGGCGTTGCCTTCTTCAGGGTCAGCAAGATGTTGGTGCGCTCACCGTTTCGGTGGATTTCGATCGTCCGCTCGCTGGGCTCGAAGCCCTCCGCGACTGCGCGGACCGCGTGGGTGCCGAGCTTGATCGACTCGACCGAAATGGGCGCCACGCCCGACTCGGCGCCGTCGACAGTGATCGCCGCTCCGGGCGGATCGGTGTCGATCGCCAGCGAGGCGGGCAACAGCAGCGCGGCCGGCGGAGCGATCTTGGGGGCAAGGGTGAAGCGGAGCGCGATCCCGGCCGCTCCCAGCAGGATCAGGGTCGCGGCGGCGACCCCTGCGATCCAGAGCGCGGGCGAGCGCCGGGGCGCACGCCGCACCCCCAAGTTCGGACCGCCAGGCATCGAGGAGTCACTGCCCGACGTGGGCTCCTTCGCGTCCTGGGCGTCGATTGCATCGACCAGGCCGGCCCGGGCCGATTCGATCAGCCGCGCCGTCTTCTCGATCCGTTCGGCGAAGAGCTGGTGCATGAACGCGGTCAGCTCGGGGCTGCCCGGGTTGCTCGGCTGGGTTCGCAGCCAATCCTCGAGGTCCGCGCGCAGCCGCTCGGCCGTCTGGTAGCGGTCGTCCGGTTCGCGGGCGAGCGCTTTGAGCGCGACCCTCGCCAGCCCTTCGGGCACCTCGGGGTTGCGGGTGACCGGGGAAGGAATCGGCTCGTCCGAGGCGACAGCCTTGAGACCGGCGACGAAGTCCTCGTGCTGAAACAAGCGGCAGCGGCCGATCAGCTCGTAGAGGATGATGCCCAGGGCGAAGATGTCTGCCCGGCGGTCGATCGGCTGCGCCCGGGCCTGCTCCGGTGACATGTACGGGACCTTGCCCTTGAACTTTCCTTCCTCGGTGAGCGTCGCTCGATTGGCGGCGCGGGCAACGCCGAAGTCGAGGACCTTCACCTGCCCTTCGTAGGTGAGCAGCAGGTTCTGGGGTGAGACGTCGCGGTGAACGATGTTCAGCGGCTGGCCGCCCAGGCTCTTCTTCGAGTGGGCGTAGCCGAGCCCCGCGGCGGCGTCGGCGATGATCCGCGCCGCGAACGTGTAGGGCAGTGGGCTGCCGTCCTTGCCCGCGTTACGGGCCACCCGTGCGACTGTCTCGCCCGCGAGGTACTCCATCGCGATGAAGTAGGCTTGGTTGTGCTCCCCGAGATCGTAGATCTGGACCACGTTGGGGTGGTTGAGCTGCGACGCGGTGCGCGCCTCGTCGAGGAACATCTCGACGAAACCCTCGTCCTGGCAGAACGAGTCAAGGATCTTCTTGATCACCACCACCTTCTCGAAGCCCTTGGGGCCAGCCTGCCGCGCCAACCAGATCTCCGCCATGCCCCCGACGGCGATCTTCCCCATCATGGTGTAGCGCCCGACCTTCAGGCCCGGAGTCCACGGCTTGAGCAGCGGACCCTCTTCGATCGAGATCTCGTCGCGCTCAGCGGAACTCACCGTGGCCGACAATAGCCAAAGTTCACTGTGAAGACAGGTAGAGGAGTACGCTGCCAGCAATGCGCTTGTGGCCACTGCTCGCGGCGGCGACCCTTGTTTCAGCCGCAGCACTGGGACAGACCGCGGAGAAGAACCCGGACCTCGCGCGTGGCCAGAAGAGCTTCGAGGAACTCAAGTACGCGGAGGCCGCGAAGTCGCTCGACACCGCCTGGGCCACCCCGGGAAACGATCACCAGACGGTGCTCAAGATCCTCGAACTGCAGGCGGTCGTCGCTGCCACTCTCGGGCAGCAAGATCGTGCCCGCGTCCTCTTTCGCGCCCTGCTCTACCTCGCACCCGAGTTCAAGCTGCCTGAAGGAGATCTGGGCCCGAAGGTCCTCAGTCTCTACTTCGAGGCGAAAGGGCGGGCGAGCGTCGAGGGCACCTTGCGGCTCGAGGTCGGTCCGATCGCGCGCGACCAGCGCAACGTCTACCAACTCTCGGTGAACGTGGCCGACATTCAGAGGCTGGGAAGGCGCGTCCGCTTTCACACCCGGGCTCCTGGCGGAGGCTGGGCCGCGCGAGACGCCGCGGTGGCGGAAGGCCCGACCGTGCTGGACGTCGAGGCGCCAGCGATCGACTGGTGGGCGGAGTTGGTGGGCGACAAGGATCGGGTGGTAGGGCAGTTGGGCAGCGCCGGCGAGCCGATCGTGACCCGGGTGAACGTGCTCATCCCCGCCGAGCGGCTGCAACCGGTGGCGGTCAGCAGCGCGCCCCTCAACTTGAGGCCGGTCGCCTACGTCGTCGCCGGCGCCGGGGCGGCGGCCGCGATCGTCGGGCTCGTGTTCGGAATCCGCGCCAACAACCAGAGCCATCAGATCCTCGACGCGGCCAAGGACGCGGACGGGCGGATCTCCGGGGTGACGCGGGCGCGGGCGCTGGAGCTCAACGGGCAGCAAAAGACTTCAGCCACGATCGCCAACACGATGTTCGTCGGCGCAGCGGCGCTCGTCGGCACCGGCGTCGCACTCTACTTCCTCTCCGCCGATGTCTCCGTCAGTGGCTCCCCGGGCGGGATCGCCGTGGGCGGGAGCCTCCCGTGAGGGGGGCCTTGCTCGCGGGGCTGACCCTGTTGCTGGGGCCGGGTTGCACCTGCGGGGTCAACCTCGACGCGCTGAAGTTCGCCTGCAGCCAGGACTCGGACTGTGGAGCCGGCATGGTCTGCCGCGGCTCGGAATGCACCGCCGATGCGGATGGCGGCGCTGGAGGGGGCAGTGACGGGGGCGGCGGAGCAGCGGGCGGCGGCGGAGCAGCGGGCGGCGGCGGAGCAGCAGGCGGCGGCGGAGCAACCCCGTGCGTCGTCGATGGCGGCGTGGTTCAACCGATCGAGACGCTGTGCAGCGACGGGAAGGACAATGACTGCAACGGGAAGATCGACTGCGCCGATTCGCAGTGCGTGGGCGCCTCTTGCGGCTCGAACGGCAAGGCCTGCGTCGGGCTGGTCTGCACCTGCAGCGGCAACGGCGGCACCACCCAGGCCAACGAGACGCTCTGCAGCGACGGCAAGGACAACGACTGCGACGGGCTGATCGACTGCGCGGATCCGACCTGTGTGGGCCGCGCCTGCGGCACGGGCTGCACCTGCATCGGGATGATCAAGGCCGAGACCGCCTGCTCCGGTGGGGTCGACGACGACGCCGACGGGCAGACCGACTGCGCCGACTCCGACTGCGCGGGGCGAAGCTGTGGAACCGGGTGCGTCTGCAGCGGAGGAGTCAAGGTCGAGACCGCCTGCGGCGACAGCCTCGACAACGACGGAGATGCCCAGACCGACTGCGCCGATTCCAATTGCTGCGTCGGGTGTCCCGGCGCATGCGAGGTGCTCTGTGACGACGGCCTCGACGACGACGGCAATGGGCTCACCGACTGCGCCGACCCCAAGTGCGGCGGGCGGAGCTGCGGCCTGGGTGGGCGAGTCTGCAACGGCGCCAGCTGCGTCTGCTCCGGCAACGGAGGGATCCCCCAAGCAGTCGAGACCTCCTGCTTTGACGGCGTGGACAACGACTGCGACGGGCTCGTCGACTGCGCCGACCCTGACTGCCAGGCCCTGCCCTGCACCTGCGAGGTCAACTGCAAGGACGGGATCGACAACGACTGCAACGGCCTGGCCGACTGTGCCGACCCCAAGTGCCTGTTGAAGCCCTGCAGCGCCAGCGCCGCCTCGCTGTGCTGCAGCACGGCGGCGAGCTCGATCGCGTGCAAGAACCTGGCGGCTGACGCGCAAAACTGCGGAGGCTGTGGACTTGCGTGCAACGTCAACCGATTCTGTGTCGCAGCACTGTCCGGGACGGCGTCGTCGGGGCGCTGTGACTGCAACAACACCAATATGTGCCCGCTTGCACAGACCTGCTCGGTAGGGACCTGTGGCTGCAGCTCGTCGGCGAGCTGCGCGGCCGGAGAGGTCTGCACCGGTTCGGTGTGTCACTACCCCTGAAGGTGTCCGTTCTGGGAAGCGCGCCAATCGCCCCGCGCCCGTCGAATTCCTTCGACCGTGCAGAGGCTTGGCGAGTGGACCCTGGAGGTTTCGAACCTCCGACCCCTACCGTGTCAAGGTAGTGCTCTACCACTGAGCTAAGGATCCTCTAAAGCGCGGCGGGTTTACGTG
>JAYVRT010000350.1:0-6427 GCA_043776025.1 Archangiaceae bacterium
GCCGAAGTTGGGCGAAGCCTCGACGGGCCTCGGATTCCAGAGTTGTTCGCGCCTCGCCTGAACGGCCACGAATTACCCCTGCCCGACGCTGGTTCTGGATCACCATCAGACCGGCGCCCATCGAAGAGCGGAACCCAAGGCCGTGCAGTGGAAGTGAGGGCTACTTGCCCACCAGCTTGCTCAGGTCGAACGAAGTGACGTCGATCAGCCCGGAGCTGCTCGAGACGACCGTCAGCGTGTCGCCGGTGCGGCTGATGACGTTGGTGGAGCCGAAGAACGAGGCCCCGGGGCTCACGTCCATCTGGGTGCGCGACAGCTCCCGCACCTGTCCGTCGGCGGTGATCTGCCCCAGCACCAGCTCGGCCGAGCCCTGACAGGCGTCGATGATCCAATCGCACGTCGGCCCTTCGGCGCGCGGCACGTAGCCCAAGCGCAGCGAGGTGCGAACCGGGCCGCTCAAGAAGACCACCATCGCGCGGTCGCGATACTCGAACAGCTGGGGATCGAAGATGCCCTCGTCCAGCACCGGCAAGATCGCCTCCGAGCAGCCCTTACCGACGGCTCGAGACTGACCCGCAGGAGGCGGCCGCACGGTGACGAAGTACGAAGGCGCAGTCGAGGCGCGCGCGAGATAGCCGGAAGGCCCGGGGGTGAAGAGGACCCAGGCCCGATCCACCAGCGCGGAGATGACGGGAAGCTTCTGCGCGCCGACGCGGACGACTTGGAGGTTCTCGAGCCGCAGGCTGCCCCCGGTGGTTCGCACCGGCAGCTTGAGCAGCACCTGCTCCTCACCGGACGGCGCGCGCAGCCTGAGCTCCGCGGCGTGCCACGGATCGACGCCGTAGATCAGCCACGGCTCGCGCTCGACGCTGAAGAAGGCCTTGAGCATCGGGATCCGCGCTTCCGGCGGGGGTGGCTTCGCGAAGAGCGGGGTGACCTCCGGGCCATTCTTGTTTGGACGCACCCGGGAGAACGACTCTCCGCGCCAGACGGCGATCGAGCCATCGGTGGGATCGACCGCCAGCTCGTCCGAGCCGGAGGTGGCGCGGCGGCGTTGCTCGCGCAGCACCTCGAGCGTCTTCGGGTTCACCCACGCAGGGATTTTCTGCTCGCTGAACACGGTGCCCTCGTTCGCGCGGAATGAGAGCACCGGGTCATTGCCCCGCTGGCTGAACAGCCCCACCAGCACGCAAGTCCCATCGGTCGCCAGCACCAGCGCCTGCTCGCCTTCGCACTTCGCGAGCCAGGCAGAGCGGACCCGTGGGTCCTCGAAGGAGCGCCGCGAGATCCGGCAAGGCTCCTGGTTCGACTCCACTACCCGGCTGGGCGCGGACACCGGCGCGGTCGGGCCCTCCCGCAACGCCGGGAGTCCCTCGAGGCTGGCGGGCGCCGCTGCCAGCCAGAGCGCGACGAGCCAGGCAGTCATCGGGTCACCTGAAGCTTCGACAGCTCGAACTCGAAGAAGTAGCCGTACGCCTGCGCGAAGAGCGCGTCGCCCTGCAAGGCGAGCGAGACGCCGTACCTGGGCCTCGGAGGGCGCGCAGGGTCGAGCGTCACCCGGGCGACCTCGCGTGCCTTCGCGTCCACCTCGGTCACCACCAGCTCGTTCACCTGCGAGAGCACGGTCATCTTCCAGGTGGGACCGGGCGGGGCTGCGCACGGAGCGCCGGGAGGACAGTTCTGCACAAGCGCGGGCTCGATCGCGTAGTGACACCGCTGCCGCGTGCGGACCCAGGCCACCAACGCGCGCCTTTCTCCCAGTGCGACCAGCGCCGGCGCGGAATATGTGAGTGCTTCGCCATCTGGCGGGACCGCCGCGAGCTCAGACGCGTACGTCGGGGGTAGCCGGCAGCCTTCGCCTGGGGCCTGCGATACGAGCGCGACCCGCCGCGGGCGGCCCCGCTCATCGGCCAAATCGACCGCGGCGGCCCAGGTCTCGACACTCACCGTGATCGCGATCGCTGGCGAGAACACCGAACCGGCCGCGGGCGCGAGCGGAGCGGCGGCGCGGAGGAAAGAGGCGGTCCGGTCGGTGTCGGAGCGAAAGCGCACCCGGGTCCGTCCGAGCTCCGGAAAGAGCTCGCCCTGATCCGCCGGAGTCCCGAGCGTGAAGGTGAGCGCGACGCGGCCTCCCGCCGCCTGGAGCGAAGGCGCGAAGCCGTTGGGAATCAGGCCCAACGACGACCACTTCGCTTCGGCCGAGCGCCGCATCAGTTCGGTTTGACGGTCTTCGCGGAACACCAGCGCCACGACCTCTCGCTCTCCCAGCGGCACCGCCTCCTGCACCCAGCCGGTGGCGGGCCCTTCGCAGTGACCGTCGACCCAGAAGCTCTTCGCCCCGCTGCCCATCAGCACGCCGGCTACCGCGTCGCCGAGAAGAAAGGGCGCCGACAGTCCGGCCGGCACCCCCCGCGTCTCGCCGGAGGGAGTCCGAAGAAAGAGGACGTTGTTCCACGTTCCCGCTTCGACGAACGTCATCTGCACCATCAACTGCGGTGCTCCAGTCGAGGGCACAAAGGTGGCGGGGTTCATCGTGTCGCAGCTGATCCGCTCCATCCGCTTGAACGGACCCTTCGCGCCCTCCACCGCGGCGAAGCTGCAGGAGGGCGGGTGCTTCGCCACCGTCAGCGGGCAAGCCGTCACCGCCATCTCGACCGGCGAACCGGCGAGGAGGCAGTGGGCAAGCAGGATCAGCGGGGCGTTCACCTCGGCCCTCCGACGGCAGACTGGGCGATTCGATTCAAGCGGGGACTCCTTGACCACCACCGGCCTGCATCCTCAGGGTCGGCTGGGTTCGCTGCGTTGTTCTTCCTCGGAGACCTACACCCGCAGGTCGGTCTCCGCCGCGCGCTGCCGGGACACGAGGTCCGAGGTGCGGTTGAGCCGTTCGTTGACGATCCGCAAGACCATCGGCTTGACCCGGGGGTGGCTGAGCACGTCGGCGCGAAACACGCTCGCTGGAATCCAGAGGACGACGACCGGCCCAATGGCCTCGACGGTCGCCGAGGCTGGCTTCTCGAGCACCACCGAGATCTCACCGAACGTGTCTCCCTCGCCCAGGTCCGGGTAGCGGACGCCGGCGCGGGCCGCGTCCCGATGAAAGACGCGGCAGCGGCCGCGCAGGAGCAGAAACAGCGCTTCCCCCGGCTGGCCTTCCTCGATGATCGAATCGCCGGGGGCGTAGATCCTCGATTCGAATTGGCTGGCGACGGCCTGCTTCTGCGCCTCGTCGAGCGGGTCGAGGAGCGGGCTCGAGCGGAGCAGGTTCGCCAACAAGCGATCCCGGTAGAAGCGCTCGATCGCGGTGCGCACCGCGGGGTGCCTGGTGGTCAACGCGTCGAGGCTTCCGCGCGCGAACTCCAGCACCACCGTCGGCTCCTCGGCGACGATGGTCGCCAGCCGCGGAGAATCGGACAACAGCGCCATCTCTCCGAAGAACTCGCCTTCACCCATCTGGGCGACTTTGCGGCGGGGCTGCCCCTCGAGGGTCCGCTGCACCGCGACCCGGCCCTGCACGATCGCGAACATCGCGTCGCCCGGCTGCCCTTCGGTCACGATCGCTTCCCCTGGGTGGAACGCGCGGGCCTCGACGGCGCCCGAGAGCAGGGCGACGAACTCTTCGCGGCTCAGGTCCGAGAAGAGCGGAATCACCGGCAGTGAAGACGGAGGCGGCGGAGGCGGCTCGCTCTGCGGGGGGATGGTCTCGAAATCGATCGGGATCTCGATCTCGACGACTTCCACACCGGCGGTGTCGTCTCCTCCCAGCTCGAGCAAGACCCCCGCTTCGAGCGGCGCCGCCGGCGGCAACTTCGGGGCGATCACCTGCGGCGCCAGAGACGGACGCCGTCCCGAATACAGCTTCGCCAGCGACTGCTGAGTCGCCTCGTGCTTCGGGTCCAGGGTGAGGATCACCTTGCACAGCGCGGTTGCCTTGAAGAACTGGCCCTGGTCCGCGTAGCGGCCGACGATCTGCTGGTACTCGGAGATCGCCTCCGCCTTTCGATTCAGCTTCGCCAGAATCTCAGCGACCTTCTGCCGGCTACCCAGCTCGCTGGGCACCGCCGCGACGACCCGCTGAAACTCCTCGAGAGCCCCCGCGAGCTTTCCCTTCGCCAGCAGCTGCGCCCCACGGTCTTTGTGCTTGCGAACGAGTTCGGACATCGGTCGGTCCTTACTTGGCGGCGCTCAAGACTCGAACGCGCTCGGCCAGGTTTTGGGTGAAGAGGCGATAGATGCACAAGGCCGCGGTCGGGTTGTTGTCGAGGTACTTGGTGAAGCCGTCGCTCGAAACATACAGCGCCTTAACCGCGGTTCGAGCGGTCACCCGCGCCGAGGTCGGGGTGTCGCGCACCAGCGAGATCTCTCCCACGTAGGAGCCCGCCCCCATGGTGTTGAGCAGTCGTGAGTGGGTGTCGGGACCGCCGAAGACCTCGACCATTCCGTCGACGATCACGAACAGCCCCCTGCCCGGCTGGCCGATTTCGATCAGGTGCTCCCCGACGCCGAAGGTCGCCTGGGTGCAGATTCGGTACAGCGCCTTCATGTCGGGCAGGGCCAGCTCGGCGAACATCGGCAGGGACTTGAGGAACCCGTAACCGTCGGGGCCCGCATTCTTGACCGTCACCACCGCAGCGGCTGGCGCCGCGGGAACCGGACCGAGCGTGGCGGCCTTCGCCCGGACCTTCTTCGCGGCATTGGTGTTCTGGGTCAGCTCCAGTGCGACGGCAAGTTGCTCGAGGAAGCCGGGGTCGGTCTCCGCTTCCCGGGTCGCGCGCACAGTGTCCAACAGCAGCTGCGCGGCCCGCAGCGGGTGACCGTGTTGCACCATCAGCTCGGCGAGCCGGCGAACCGGTGGAAGGCCGCCCTGGCGCGCCTGAACGGCCGCGCGCAACACCTCGACTTCGGCGTGGGTATTTCCGAGCGCACGAAAGGCCGCGGCGGCCTCATCGAACCGTTCCTGACGCGCCAGACACTCCGCGAGGCCTTCGTTTGACCCCGCCGCGCGGTACAGTTCGGCCGCTTCGTTCGCGTTCCCACCTTTCTCGGCGCAGACCGCCGCGCGCAGCAGCTCGCCTCCGCGCTTGTAGGCTGCACCCGCGGAGGGGAAGTCGCCCGACTGCTCATAGTTCTGGGCAGCGTCTGTCTCGAGGCGGGCCAGCTCGTAGACCCTCGCGGCGGCGGCGAAGTCACGTGCCCGCTTGAACATCAGCGCGGTCGACTTCTTGGTTTCGAACGAGGCGGTCTTGGCCTCCTCGATCAACGCGTCGCGGGTCGAGCCGCCGCTCTCTTCGTAGATGTTGACGGCGGCATCGACCTGGGCGCGCGCGAGCATCGCCCGCAGCTGCTGCAAGGGCCCCCCGACAGGGACGAACTTTCCACCGGATTCATCTTCGATGAAGTCGAAGTCAGACGAATAGTCGGCCACGCGCGCACTCCAGGTTTCGAGAGGGTGAGGAAGAACGAACCGCCGCCTGCGGCGAAGTCACGACGCGAGCATAGGCTGGACGCGATTCCACGAAGCCCCGGTTCGGCGATCGGCCCCGCGCATGCGACGGGTGCGCAACGAGCCGTAGCCGTGGTGCATCGTAGGGATCAGCTTGCCAACCGCTGGCCGACACGTCACCGGAACCGAGACGTACCCGTTCTTACCCTTCGACAGCGACGACGTTGCGAACCAGCGTGCAGAGGTAGTCGAGGTCGAGCGGCTTGTGCAGCACGTACGCGGCGCCGAGCCGGCTGGCCTGGCTGTGCTCAGTCGGGCCCGCCACACCGGTCATCAGGATGAAGGGAATCGACCAGTCCTTTCCGCGCAGGCTGGTGAGCGCTTCGATTCCTGAGATCAGCGGCATCTGGAGGTCGCTCAGGATCAAATCCGGAGTCGTCTCGGCGAGGGCTGCGAGCAGCTCTTCTCCGTCGCCCACTTCGGAAACCAGGTAGCCGATCTTGGTCAGCCGCCGGGCGATCAACGCTCGAAGGTCCGCGTCGTCGTCCGCGAGGAGGATCGTTGCGGGACCATGGGTCGGGCGCGTGCTCTTCATGTGGCCAGGAACACGGGCGGAGAAGCTGGTCGTCATGAAGGTCTCCTCGAGCAGTCCCCGTGCCAGCTGCTACCGGGCAAAGGGCGCAGGGGGCTCGACAAGTTCGCCACGATCGAGGCGCAAAGGATGCAGCCGGTCGGTCACAACCCGGGTGGCGCAGTGGGGCCCAAGGAACCGCGGTGTGCGCTCAAGGCGGCCAGGGGGCGTCCTTCCACACGTCGGCGTATGTCCCGTAGTGGCGTAGCCACGCGGTGGCGGCCGTACTACAGACCTCGTCAGGTGCGCGCGATGAGGCTGCCCGTCTTGTTGCTGTTGGCCCTGCTGGCAGGAACCGGGTGCCGCTGGGCAGATGTTCCGGGCGGACTCTGTTTCAAGGGCGACAGCTGCAG
>JAYVRT010000351.1:0-6427 GCA_043776025.1 Archangiaceae bacterium
CCTCCTCGCCGCGGTTCACGCCAAGGGCATCGTCCACCGCGATCTCAAGGGCGACAACATGGTCTGGGTGATCCCTCTCCAGGGCGCCCCTCGGGTGAAGCTGCTCGACTTCGGGGTCGCGAAGATCAACGAACCCGGCGCGATGATGCAGACCGAGTCGACGAAGATGGTCGGCACGCCCGCGGTGATGTCTCCGGAGCAGATCCGCGCCGAGGCGATCACCCCGCGCACCGACCTCTATTCGCTGGGCGCGGTGCTCTACAAGCTGCTCACCGGCGCCTACCCGTTCGAGTCGCCGAGCATGGCCGAGGTGCTGCTGAAGCACCTCAACGAGGCCCCGGTCGATCCCCGTCGGCTGCGGCCCGACGTCCCCGAGTCGCTGGCCCAACTGATCCTCGCGCTGCTGGCGAAGGATCCACAGCACCGGCCCGAGTCGGCGCAGGTGGTGGAGCGGGCGCTCTCCAGCGGTCCCCGGCCCGGGGCCGACTCGGAGGCCATCGGCGACGTGCCGACCTCGATGATGCCGGTCGAGGGAGCGACCGTCGCGCTTACCCCCCCCACAGTTCCCCTCGAGGAACCGGCACGCCCCAACCCGTTCAGCGATCTCGACCAGGGCCAGAGCGACGTCCTGGTGGTGGGGAAGACGCAGAGCAGCGCACCTCCGGCGATGGTCGACCCGCTCGCCGAGGCGGGCCCGGTGCCACGGATGCCCGGGGCTCCTGACTCTGAACCGGGGATCAACCGAGACACGCTCGACGAGCCCGAAGCGCCGCCGGCTTTGAAGCCGAAGCTGTCCCGGTCCACCGATCGGATGCCGGTACAACAATTCAACCCCCGGGTGCTGCTGCTGGGGATCCCGACCCTGATGGGGCTCGCGGCGATTGGCCTCGTCCTCTACCTCGCCACCTCTCCGTGGCGCTCGAACCTGCCTGAAGGGGCGCAGCCGCCGGCCGCCCCGGTTCCGCGCGCGTCGGTGGCGCTGACGCCTCCGCCCGCGCCGGTGGCACCGCCCGTGGCTCCGATCGCTCCGGTCACGCCGGCGAAGAGCGCGGTCAAGGCGGCAACCGCGAAGCAGCTGCTGGCGCGGATCGACGCCCAGAGGGCCGGCTTGAAGAAGCGCCGCTCAAAGAGCAGCCGCGCGGTCGCCGAGCTGAAGAAGCTGCGCCACCGGGCAGAGACCAGCACCGATGAGGCAGCTCTGGCCGCGCTCGCCGTCGACCTCGACAGCTGGGACAAGGAGTTCGGGATCAAGTGAATCGGCGGTTCACTTGCCCGGCTTGATCACCAGGCTCCGTACGGACTCTCCGTCGCCGTAGATGATCTTCGTCCCCAGCGGGACCGGACGGGAGAAGACGAACTTCTCGTCGGTCTTCGGCGCGAACGACCACTTCACCGCGCCCGATGTCGGATCGAACGCGAACAGCTCGTACGCGCCCAGCGGCTTGGGCACCGCGGCCCACGCGAGCATCACCTCGCCCATCGCGATCGGGCGGAAGTCGTGGCCGTTGGCGTCGCTGGACCAGGGGACGCGCCAGGCGGGCTCCCCGGTCGCCAGCTTGAGTGCGTAGAGGTGGCCGTCGGTGACCTCTTCGCCGACGCTGACCACCAGCAGCAGCTCGCCGGAGATCACCGGCTGGAAGAACAGCGACTCGCCCTTGAAGTCCCGCTTCCAGCGCACCTTGCCGTCGGCGGAAGCGAACGCGGTGAGCCGGTTCCCCTCTGCCTTGCGGCGCTTGGCGTCTCCAGTCGCCGGATCGTGAACGACGAACACCGAGTCGGCGTTGACCACCGGGGCAGCCTGGGGCCAGCCGGCCAGCGGCGCGCTCCACTTGGGCGAGCCGTCATTGAGCGAGACGGCGATCAGAGCAGACTCAGCGGCGACCGCCGCGATCGCGCCGCCGAAGCCCAGCCCCAGCTTTGCTTTGGGGGCCTTGCCCGACCACACCGACTTGCCCATCGACAGGTCGACCGCGATCACCCGCTCACCGTCGACGAAGAGCACCAGCGCGCCCATCACCCCGATCGGCGCGGGGATCGCACCCTCGCGCGACCAGCGGGTCTTGCCGGATTTGAGATCGATCGCGACCAGCGTCGAGTGGAGCTCGCTGGCGCCGCTGCCTTCTCCGCGCGGGCTCTCGCACAGCACCAGCGCCATCCCGTCCTCGATCTTCAGGTCGATCGCCGCGCCGAGGCAGGCGCCCTTGGCGATCTTCCGCACCAGGGCCCCGTCGGAGACGCGCACCAACCTCAGATCGGTGTACGCGTCGAAGAGCACCGCGTCGCCCGAAGCGGCGAGCAGCGGGGGGGCTCCGCTCCAGGTCCCGACGGGCACTTTCCAGGCCTGGGAGACGCTCGAAGCCGACACCACCAGCAGGACCAGCGCGTTCGCGATCACGATCGCCGGAGGGTAAGCCTCTTTACGGTGGGGTGTCACTGGAGTGGTCAGTTCGCCGTCCGGATGCACCAGAAAAACCCCCTGCCGAGTTTACAAAGCCGGCCTGTCTCCCAGTGAAGAGGTCCGGGGCATCGAGGTTGCTTAACCCTATGAGATCGTGACCACGCGCTCGTCCGAGAACCGAGTCCCCACCGAGACTTTTCTGCTCCCCGGGCAGCAGCAGTTCTGCGTTCAGCCGTGGGAGATCGCGAACCTTCCGCGGGCGCAGGTGGCGATCAAGGTGCCGCCGGCGCCGCAAGGCACCACGCTCGACGACCCTTCACTGAAGGCCGACCCCTTCGCCGGCGTGGAGATCGGAGCCTGCCAGGTGATTCGCAAGCTGACGGCCGGCTCGGCGAAGACGCTGCTGGCGGTGCGCGAGGATCCAACCGACGGTGCGTCGTTGGTGGTGCTGCGCAAGCTCGAGGTGCCCGAGGGGCAGGCGCGGGAGATCGTCGAGCTCGCCGACAGCGTGCGCCGGTTCCGCCACCCCAACCTCGGCAGGGTCTTTGCCCCCGAGGCTTGCGACGAGGGGATCTTCTGGGTCAGCGAGTACACCTCGGGCGCCACGCTCGCCGAGCTGTTCGAGGTCTGCAAAAAGCTGGGCAAGGGTCTGCCGATCGGCCTGGCGCTGGGTGTGATCCACGAAGCGGCCCAGGCGCTGGGCGAGCTGCACGTGCCCACCGCGGTCTCGCACGGGCTGATCTCCGACCAGAGCGTGGCGATCTCCTTCGACGGGACGGCGCGGCTCGCCGACGTCGGCCTGTTCAAGTGCGTCGCGCGGCAGGGCTCCTGGGCTGAGGTGTTGGAAGCCACGGGGCCCTACCTCTCGCCGGAGCAAATCCTCAAGGGCTACCCGCCGGATACCAAGTGCGACGTCTACGCGCTGGCGGCGGTGCTCTATGAGTGCCTCTCCGGCCAGAAGCTGGCGCGCGCGACCAACTACGAGGAGCGGGTGAAGAAGCACTTGCAGTCGAACTTCCTCCCCGCCTCCAGCCTCAACGTCTCGCTCGGCAAGCAGCTGGACGAGGTGCTCGCCGCGGCGCTCAGCCCCGATCGTTCGAAGCGGTACCCCAACGCGCTCGAGTTCGCCAAAGGCCTGAAGCAGGCGGCGTCGTCGTTCATCTGGCGGCCCGAGCTGCGCGCCGAGTTTCTCGGCAAGCTCTTCGAGACGCGCAAGCGCCGGGAACAGGTGCTGCTGGCGGGCTGCGCTCCGAAGCGGAGCCTCACCTCGCCCGCGCTGGCGATGCCGGCGATCGTGCTTCCTTCGCGGCCTTCGCCGGCCAAGCCGCCGTCCCCGCCCGCTCCGACGCCCCGGGTGGCGGTTCCCAGGCCGCTGTCGCGAAAGGCAAAGCCGCCCCGCGCCCGCAGCAGTCACCTTCGGCCGCTGTGCCTGACGTTGGTCGCCACCGCGCTGGCCTGGGTGGCCTGGGGCGGCGAAGTCCCGGTGGATCTCGACCAGGCGATCCGCGGCTACGGCGCCCCGCCGCCGGTTCCCTTCGTGATCGAAGTGGCCCCGCCGGCGCCGGCCACCCCGGTGGCGCAGGTGGCGGGCCTGGCGTGCGTGTCGGAAGAGCCCGCTGCTCCGGCGCCCGCCGAAGCCGTGGTCGCGCAGGCAGAGAACGCAAAACCTGCACCGAGCGCAGTCCGCGCGGTGAAGCACAAGAAGGCCGCGGACGAGCTGCCGTCCGCTCCCTGGCTGACGCCCCACGGCCGCAAGACTCACTGATTCGCGGGGCTAATAGTCCGCGCTGAAGTGACGCGCTGCGCTGTCGCAATTTGCTCCCGGGTTGTTTCGTGCGCCGCTATACCTCGCGGCACTTTTCACCCACGCACGGAGCATCAATGCCCCCCGCTGAAGAGAATTACATGAGGGTCGCCGCGGCCCAGCCCCGCAAGACCATCTACACCGAGGCGATGGAGATCTTTCACCGAGCCGCGGACCTGATGGGTCTGGACGGCCGGGTGCGGCTCGAGCTTGAGGAGCCCGACTACGAGCACATCTTCTATCTGACGGTGAAGCTGAAGGATCGCCTGGTGCCGGTACCCGCCGCCGAGGCGACCAAGAACTTCAGCGACCTCCAGGTCACCCAGGTGCGGGACCAGAACGGGCTCGAGCACCTCTCCGACGGGAAGATCATCCTCAACGGCAAGGCGCTGCTCGGCAGCGACGTCTCGATCCGCGGGGGCCACCTGCGCCTGCCGGACGGCAACGTCTACCAGCTGGTGCCAGGCGTGACCGAGCGGTTCAAGGCGTACCGGGTGCAGCACAACCAGGCGCGCGGCCCGTACAAGGGCGGCATCCGTTACCACCGCGAAGTGTCGCTCGACCTGTTCAAGGCGCTCGCCGCCGAGATGACGTGGAAGACGGCGATCGCCGAGGTTCCGTTCGGCGGCGGCAAGGGCGGCATCCAGCTCGATCCGCGCCAGTACGGAAAAGAGGAGCTCCAGGCGATCTCGCTGCGCTTCATGTACAAGTTGAAGTCGCTGATCGGCCCGAACATCGACATCCCGGCGCCGGACGTCGGCACCACCCCGGAAGTGATGGCGTTGTTCCTGCGCCAGTACTCCGACGGCGAACACGAGCGTCACAACATGCGCGGCGTCGTCACCGGCAAGGACGTGCGGATCGGCGGCAGCGAAGGCCGCACCAAGGCCACCGGCCAGGGCGTCGCCTACTGCATCGAGGACTACTACGCCGAGAAGGGCGAGTCGCTGCGGGGCAAGACCTTCATCCTCCAGGGCTTCGGCAACGTCGGCAGCTGGGGCGCGGACATTCTCCAGGGCATGGGCGCGCGGCTGTTGGCGGTGAACGACGCCGACGGGACGCTCTTCAACCCAGACGGCATCGATGTGCAGGCGCTGATGGCCTACACCACCGACCCGAAGAACCTGAAGCGCTCGGTGGCGGGCGTCCCCGGCGCCCAGATGATCTCGAAGAAGGACTTCTGGGAAGTGCCGGCGGACATCCTGATCCCCGCCGCGCTCGGCGGTGAGATTACGTCCGAGGTCGCGGAGAAGTTGAAGGTGAAGCTGGTGGCCGAGGGCGCCAACGGCCCGACGACGCCCGAGGCCGACCGGGTGCTGGAGAAGCGGAAGATCGACATGATCCCCGACATCATCTGCAACGCCGGCGGCGTGACGGTCAGCTACTACGAGTGGATCCAGAACAAGCGGATGGAGGCGTGGACCGAGGCCGAAGTGAACAAGCGGCTGGAGTTCGCGCTCAAGCGCAACTACCGGATCATCCGTGACATCTCGCGGAACAACCCGCGGCGCACCGACATGCACGACAGCAAGCGGTACTGCATCGACCGCCAGGTGGACACCCGCTGCGCGGCGATGATCCTCGCCCTGCGAAGGATCGAGGCCCACTACCAGCTCGAAGGCTTCAGCCAATAACCACGCGTCGGGCGGATCCTGGCCGATCTCTTCGTTGGCCGCTCCGGTGCTGTGCTCGCATCGGCGACTGGCGGCGCTGATCTGGGACAACGAGGCCGGGTCGATGCTCGGGCTTTACGCGAACGACAAGACCGTCTCTCGCGGAGGGTCGAAGGAGAAAGCCGCGCTGGTCGAGAAGCGGAAGGCGATGCTTCAGCAACAGCACGGGGCGACGGACGCGGCGATCGCGAAGCTTCCGCCGACAGCTGGATCGGTACGGCCGCCTGCCAATCGAGACGATCCTCTTCAACCAGGCAGACCGTCCGCTGAAGACCTTCACTCTCGTGGGTGTGGTCCGTGGGTCGATCCCCTCGGCACTGTTCTCCCTGCCCGCTGGCTACAAGGAACGCCCAGCTGCGATGACCCGGTAGGTCTGGGACGATTCGCGAAAGAAAGCGCTGTGGGTGAAGCCTGGCCGAGGTCGAGGCGGCCGCGAGGAGCCCGCGGAGTGTGGCCTCATCTACATGAGCAGGCACCGGAGTGGCCAACGAAGAGATCGGCCAGGATCCGCCCACAGTGTTTTTTGTCAGTGCATCACGCGTTCGCGGTCGA
>JAYVRT010000352.1:0-6426 GCA_043776025.1 Archangiaceae bacterium
GTAGACGATCGCCTTGAGCGTGTCGGTGTCGTTGTCGCGCTTGAACAGCCGCTGCGAGGCGAGGATCTCGTAGAAGACGATGCCCAGCCCGAAGATGTCAGAGCGGTTGTCGAGGTCCTCGCCCTTGGCCTGCTCCGGCGACATGTACGCGTACTTGCCCTTGATCACCCCGGTCGCGGTGCGGGTGATCTTCCCCGCGGCCTTGGCGACGCCGAAGTCGATCAGCTTCACCGAGCCGGAGAAGCCGACGATCACGTTCTGCGGCGAGACGTCGCGGTGGATCAGATCGAGCGGCGCGCCCGACGGGCTCTTCGCCAGGTGGGCGAAGTCGAGCGCCGCGGCGGAGTCGGCAAGCACCCGGCACTTGAGCGCCAGCGGCATCCCGCCCTTGAGGTCGAGCGCCTGCTGCGCCACCGTGCGCAGGTTCTCTCCCGGTACGTACTCCATCGCGATGTAGTACTCGCCGTTCACCTCGCCCAGGTCGTAGATCTGCGCGATGTGCGGGTGGTTGAGCAGGGCCGCGATCCGCGCCTCGTCGAAGAACATGTTGATGAATTCCTGCTGCGCCGACAGGTGCGGCAGCAGGCGCTTGACCACCACCAACTTCTCGAACCCGACCATGCCCTTCTGGCGGGCGAGCCAGACTTCCCCCATGCCCCCGACGGCAATCTTCTTGATCAGCTGGTAGCGGCCGTAATTCTCGAGCATCGGAAGGGCGCTTTCACAATAGCCTTTCCCCGCTCAAACCCCCGGGAATGTTCACCCTGCCAGGCATCGGGTTGGACGCGGTAAGGTGCCCACTTTCCAACTTTTCGAAGGGGGTACCGGATGTCACCTCGAAACCTCGCGCTCCTCGCTTGCCTGCTCGCCACTGCGTCCCTGGCGCAGACCAACTTCGACGCCGGCACCGGCCTGCGGCAGGAGAAGCTGACGCTGATTCAGCCCGTCGGAGGCGAGCCCACGGTGACGCTGCTGACCGACCTGAGGTTCCTGCCCGACGGCCGGATGCTGCTCACCGAGAAGTGCGAGAACACCTCGCAGAACGGCATCGACAACGACACCGCCCGGGTGCTCATTCGACAGGCGAATGGCCAGCTGAGCGTCGCCTACAAGTTCTCGGTCGACGGCCGCAGCGAGAAGGGCCTGCTCGGGCTCGAGATCGATCCAGACTACGCGAACACCAAGCGGGTCTTCTTCTACTACTCGGAGTCCGGTACCGACGGCGGCACCGACCTCGACCGGCATCGGGTGGTGTCGATGACGATGATGGCGAACGACACCCTCGACCCGGCCAGCTACAAGATCCTCGTGCGCGGCCTGCGCGGCCCGGCGAACCACGACGGCGGCGGGCTGGCGATCGGCCCCGACGGCAAGCTCTACATCTCGGTCGGCGACACCGGCTGCAACACCACCTGCTGCCCGGCGGCGAACCGCTTCGCCACCTGTCTCACCAACGCCAACGGAAAGATTCTCCGGATCAACCTCGACGGCACGATTCCTTCGGACAACCCACTGATCGCCTTCGCCGATGGTGGCGCCACGGCTTGTGGGGCGAATTGCACCGACGGGGTCACCGCCAGCACCACCGGCAAGGCGCGCACGGAGATCTGGGCCTGGGGTCTGCGCAACGCGTGGCGCTTCAACTTCGACCCCGTCACCGGAAACCTCTGGGTCGGCGACGTCGGCGAGACGCTGCGCGAAGAGGTCGACATCGTCACCAAGGGCAAGCACTACGGCTACCCCTGGCGGGAGGGAATGATGGGCGGCGCCGCCTCGACCTGTGACCTGTACACCCCGGGCAGCGGTAACTGCGTCGAGCCGATCTGGGACTGCCAGCACGATGTGAACTGCGCGTCGATCACCGGCGGGTACATCGTCGACTCGTGCAGTTGGCCGGCGCCGATGCGCGGCAACTACTTCTTCGCCGATAATGCCACCGGGCGGTTCTCGTTCTTGCGGCTCAATTCCGCGCGCAACGGCACGGTGGGAGCGACCCCCCAGGTGATCATCGGGCGCTTCCCCGTTCCGGTCTCGGTGCGGCCGGGGCCCGACGGAAACCTCTACATCGCCGACATCAGCGGCTCGGTCTTCCGGGTCCTGCCGATCGCGCCGATCGCCTGTGACGCGGGGGTTCCGGATGCGGGCGGCGCCGGCGGAGGAGCTGGCGGCTCGGGTGGCGGAGCTGGCGGCAGCGGCGGCGGCACCGGAACCGGCGGCGGTGCTGGGACGGGCGGCGGCACTGGAACCGGCGGCGGCACTGGAACCGGCGGCGGCACTGGAACCGGCGGCGGTACCGGGACGGGTGGCGGTACCGGGACGGGTGGCGGCACCGGGACGGGTGGCGGCACCGGAACCGGCGGCGGCACTGGAACCGGCGGTGGCTCGACCACGGCGACCGGCTGCGGCTGTCAGTCCGGCGCCGGAATGTTCGCGATGCTCGGTGCGGGGGTGCTCTTGCTCGGCGCCTTCGGACGGCGGCGCCGCGCGTGAGGTTCGGCTCGGTCCTCTGGCTCGCGGCCTCGGCCGCGTGGGCCCAGGTGATTCCTCCAGAAAAAGGATCCCAACCCGGCTGGGACGCGGGCACGCCCGTCGAGAGCGCCTTCAACCGCTGCCGCAACTGCCACGACCGCGACAGCGTGCCCCCAGAGCCTTCGCTCTACATGCCGTTCGACGGGTGGGTGAGCTCGATGATGGGCAACTCCGAGCGCGACCCGCTGTTTCGCGCCGCGGTCTCGGTCGCCAACCAGGACGTCCCCAACGTCGGCCAGTGGTGCCTGCGCTGTCATTCGCCGCAGGCGTACTTCAGCGGGCACAACCTCCCGCCGGACACGAGCGCGTTCGCGCCGATCGACTTCGAGGGCGTCACCTGTGACGTGTGCCACCGGTCGATCGTCCCCGCGGGCGAGCCAGGCGCGCCGTACGTCGGCAACGCCCAGCTGTACCTCGACACCACGGTGAAGAAGTACGGCCCGTACCCCGACCTGCTCAACTCCGCCCACGAGGGTGCGCTGAGCAGCTTCACCGGCAGCTCGGAGCTGTGTGGGCAGTGCCACTCGGTGCACAACCCGATCGGCGCCTGGCGCGCGCTTGACGGAGGGACGCTTGGCGCGCGCTTCCCGCTCGACACCACCTACGAGGAGTGGAAGCAGTCGGCGTTCGCGACGCTGCCGCTCGATGCAGGCTTCATGTCCTGCACCGACTGCCACCTGCCGCGCTTCACCGGGGCCGACGGCGGGGCGCTCTACAAGACCGCGAAGCTGGGCGATCTCCACTCCCACCCACGGCAGCACGCGCTCGCCGGTGGAAACGTCTGGGGCCTCGACGCGGTGCAGGCCGCGAACCCGGCGCTCGCCGCCGAGTTCACCGAACAGTTCGCCGCCACGAGGCAGCTCACGCTCCAGAACCTTCGCGGCGCCGCGACCCTGACGCTGACCGTGCCCACCGCGGCGCAGACCGGGCCGACCGCAACGGTGACGGTCCGGGTCACCAACCGCACCGGCCACAAGCTGCCCACCGGTTACGCCGACGGCCGGCGGGTGGTGGTGCAGCTCGCGGTGGACTCCCAGGTCGTCACTGGAGCGTTCGACGCCGGAGCCTTGCTGCCCGACAGCCAGTCGCGCGTCTACGAGGCACTTCACGGGCGCGCGGGCGTCGGCGTCGAAGAGCACCTCGCGCTGCACGACGCGATCATCAAGGACTCGCGGATTCCGCCGACCGCATCGAGCCCCAGCGGAGAGACGAAGCCGGTCGGGGTCGACTGGTTCAATCTCGCCGACGGTGGCCTGCGCGACTACGACGAGACGACCTTCCGCGTCCAGCTCAAGGCTTCGCTCGCCGACGGCGCGAAGGTAAAGCTGACGGCGCGGCTGCTGTTCCAGTCCACCACCCCGGAATACATCGCGTTCCTCGCAGCCGAGAACCACACCGACGACGCCGGAGCGGCGCTGCGCGACATCTACGACGCAACGGGGAAGGGCGCGCCGATCGAGATGGCGAGCGCACAAGCCGAGCTCACCGTGTCCCGCCCCGCGCCGGCTGACGGCGGTGCCGGAGGAGGAGCCGGTGGCGGTAGCGGCGGCGGGAGTGAGATGAAAGGCAACTGCGGCTGTGGCGCCGGCCCCGGCCTCGGTGGTGTCGCGGTGCTGTTGCTCGCATCTGTTGCCAGACGCCGGCGACGGGCCGCCCGCGTCGCCGTCTGATATGGGCTGAGGATCCATGTCTTCCCGCGGCGTCGAGCGCTTCATGCTGCTTCGAAAGGTCATTCGCTCGTGGGCGACGAAGAGCCTGATCGTCGGCGCCGCCGCGACCGCGATCGACCTCGTCGTCGGTGTGGGCCTGCTGGTTTTTCTCGAGGCGCACGCGGACTTCTCGCCGCCGCTGCTCGGCTTCTTCGGAACGCCGACGCGCCTCGCGGCGATGATGGGGACGGTGGTCGGCTCGACCTTCAACTTCTTCGCCAACCGCTACTTCAGCTTCGCCGAGCCAAACCCACAGCTGGCGGCGCCGGCGCTGCGCTTCGCCCTGGTGACCTTGCTGTCGATCCTCGCGCACGCGCAGGTTGTGGTCTTCCTGCGCGACGGCTGGGCGGTGCCCTACGTGCTCGCGAAGATCATCGCTGACCTCTGCGTCTTCACCGCGGCCCAGCCCTTCGTCTTGCGGTACGTGGTCTTCCCCCGACGGAAGGCGTCTACCGCTTCTCCTTCGGCGTGAGCACCAGCGCGAGCTGCTTCGCCTGGGTCTCGCTGGCGCAGCGGTACTCCTGGACCTTGCCGCCCTCACTCTCGAGGCGGATCACCCACACGTCATCCTCTTTGGTCACCACCGGCTTTCCGTCTGCCATGTATCGCCCCGATTAAGCACTCCGTGTGCCCGCGCCCGGCGACCCATTTCCGCAGGCTTGGGCAGGAAAAAAGCTCTACCCCGCACGAGTTTCATAGCGAGCTTTTGCGAGGTGGGTCGTCGTGGCGCGTCAGGAAAAGCGATCGTGGATGCTGCGCGCCAACGCCTCCCGATGCTCGGGAGCGGCGATCTGAGCCAAAGCATTCGCCCGCTGGTGGAGGTTCTTTCCGTACAGGTGGGCGATGCCGTGCTCGGTGACGAGGTAGTGAACGTGGGCGCGGGTGGTGACGACGCCAGCGCCAGGCTTGAGCTGCGCGACGATGCGCGAGAGTCCCTTCGAGGTGGTCGAGGGCAGGGCGATGATCGGCTTGCCGCCCTCGCAGAGCGACGCGCCCCGGATGAAGTCCATCTGCCCGCCGACGCCGGAGAAGATCCGCTCGCCGATCGAGTCGGCGCAGACCTGGCCGGTGAGATCGACCTCGATCGCGCTGTTGATCGCCGTGACCTTCGGCTGGCTGCGAATCACCTCGGTGTCGTTGACGTACGACGACTCGCGCAGCTCCACCGAGGGGTTGTCGTTGACGAAGTCGTAGAGCTTCCGCGTCCCCATCACGAAGCTGGAGACGATCTTTCCGCGCTGCTTCGACTTGTGCTCGCCGGTGATCACGCCGCGCTCGACCAGCGGCAGCAGGCCGTCCATGAACATCTCGGTGTGTACCCCGAGCCGCTGGTGGGTGCTCAGCGCGCGCAGCACCGCCTCAGGAATCGCCCCGATGCCCATCTGCAGCGTCGCGCCGTCCTCCACCAGTGAGGCGACGTGGTGGGCGATCGCCTCTTCGACAGGTCCGACGGCGGCGGGGAAGATCTCCGGCAGCGGCTGATCGAGCTCGACCTTCGCGGCGAAGCGGCTGACGTGAATCAGCCCATGGCCGAAGGTGCGCGGCATTTGCGGGTTGATCTGCGCGATCAGCACCTTCGCGGTTTGCGCCGCCGCCGCGGTGACGTCGATCGACGTCCCGAGTGAGCAGTAGCCGTGGCGATCGGGGGGAGAGACGTGAAGCAGCGCCACGTCGAGGGGGAGCAGCGCCCGTCGAAAGAGCAGCGGCACCTCGGAGAGGAACACCGGCAGGTAGTCGGCGCGGCCCTCGGCCACTGCCTCGCGCACGCTCGCTCCGACGAAGAGGGCGTTGATCCGGAAGGACTTCGCCAGCTCACGGGCCGCGTGGGGAGCGCCCCCTTCGAGGTGAAGGTGCACCAGCTCGACCGCGCGCAGCTCGCTCGCCCGCTGGACCAGCGCGTCGAGCAAGACCGTCGGCGTCGCGACCGCGCCTTGAACGAAGACCCGTTGGCCAGAGGAGATCAGGGAGACGGCTTCGGCGGCAGTGCCCATGCGCGCCGAGTTACCACGCGTCGAGTTCGAGGCGGACGTTGATCGCCGCCCCTCGCTGGGGATGAACCTCAGCGGCGGCGTCGCCGCAGCAGGCTGCTCAGCGCCAGCGCTCCGATTGCGAGGGTCCCTGCGTCGCCTTGGTTGCAGCCGCAGCCCTTGCTCACCGGCGTGGTCCCACCGCCGCCCGTGCCGCCCGT